>JAOUEZ010000031.1 GCA_029858465.1 Thermoplasmata archaeon
ATAGTCGTTCATGCGACCCTGAACTCCCCAGGAGCATACGGCCTGAAGTTGATTTTGAATTATGGTGCGATATACATCGGCGAGACGGACGGACTTATCGGCGACATCTACTCGGCGATCGGGGATGTCAACATTACTGTCAGTATAGATGTGGGTTCGGTTGGAAAGATCGGATATAATTCCAGTTTCCAAGTAATTACAGAAACTTACGAGTATCGGCTGGGCAGCTGGAACATGATAAACTCAAGAGGTTTCATTACCGTAACGGTCTACAGCTCAGATTACTTCTCGTACAAGCTCTCTTGGCCGGCGCTCAGTGGCACTCCGGAAATCGAGGCCATCGACGATGATTCGGATGGCGAATACGAACTCCTTCAGGTCTCACTCAACTTCACGGGAGGAGTCGATGCGTTCTATGACATATACGCAAGGTTGAGAGAGAATTCCACGGGTCAGACGGTCGGACAGGACAGGGGTGGTCTCCATATCTCACCGGGCAATTTGACGCAGGTTACGCTCAGCTTCCCCGGGTGGTCGATTTTCCAATCTGGCAGAAACTCACCATATCAGGTGCTTTTCGATATATACGAGCAATATTCATCACATTACTACTACTCTGTTCAGGACATATACATCACGGACAGTTATCTATCAACACAGTTTGACAGCTCCTGGCCTGCGGTTCTGTCTGTAGAAGATGATTACGGAATCGACATCGATGGAGATGGAAAATACGACCTTCTTACAGTCGAGGTGTCCGTTAATTTCAATGGCTCAGCGACTCTATTGGCATCATTGAGAAACGGATCCGCAATCGCAGGCTACGATGTCTGGAGAAGCGTATCGACAGGAAATCAGAGGACCGCATTGTTCTATTTCAATGGGAAATCGATCCGGAATCTCAACATGCATTCGCCCTATGATCTCACTATTGAATACAGCGACGGCAGAGGAAATGCTGTGAACCTTCCGACATTGACAGTTTCGACGGCATACTCTCCGGACATGTTCGAGAGATCGGATTTGACACTGTTGACCGGGATCATTTTGGACGGTAGTACGGGAAGCCCTGTCTCAGGCGCGACGGTCAGCGGCGAAGGGAATTCGACCACGACATCAATCAATGGAACGTTCTCGATGAATGTTGAGTCAGGTGTTGTGCCCCTCTCATTATCGAAATCTGGATACAACTCGAGGACCGCTATAATAGAAGCAAAGGGCGCAAGCAAATCAGTATTGCTACTTCTGTTTCAACCAGCGGTCGAAGACTCCATGATCAAGGGATTCTTGAAAGACAAGAAGGGGGTCGCTGCAAAGGCCCAGAGCTATCTCGTCGTCCTCTATGTTGACATGTTCTATGTAAAAACGGTACAAATCGGACCCAAAGGATATTTTGAGATCCCTGTTAAGAGCGGGATCGTCATCGTGCAATTCGGATTGTATCAGAATTACTATGGTTCCTTCAAAGTGGCCGTGCAGCCAGCTTCAACGGTATGGTCGAACTATACGGCTCAATATTCGACTGAGTGGGTAGAGGAATGGGAATATGCCCTGACAGATTATGACAACGGTTGGCTGCGACAAGAATACAAAGAAAAAGAGTTCGATGCGTTAACGGCCGCGCTTGTAGCTGATTTTCTCTGCGGCGATTCCAATGGTGTCGTGACAGAGGACGAGCTTCGCATCATAGAACTCATGACAGCCGACTCGAATTTGCCAAATTTCTACGATTCATCCGAGGATTTCCTGGTCGATGAGGAATTATATCTTTATGATCTCAGCACGCGAACTTTGAAAATTGATGGGTTGAAGGGCCCCCTGGAATATATTTATCAAAGCACTAGAATCGTAACAGCGAAACTCGAGAGCAGAAGCACGATCCCAGATTCTGCATCACATACCATCTCGGCAATATATCGTTACGATGTCGATGCCCCAACAGACGTTGAGAAATATAGGTATACGATCATTTTGCCACTGAGCTCAAACGTGACAGGAACGGATGCTCCGGACGACGTATCAATCACAGGAACGAATCCAATTATATTGGACCCACAGACTGCCAATGTTCCCAATACCTGGATAGGGCACGCGCGCATGTTCATAAGCACCAACACAACTGCGACCACGGGCAACATACAAGGGAGAATCACCCTCCAAGACAGCTCCGAGAACGCCGGAATATTGGTGAGAGTTCTTGACTCATACTTCAGCCAAATCAAATCTGTATACACAATATCCGGAGGAGAATACTTTGCTGGGGGGATCAGCCCTGGAAAATATTTCGTCCAAGCCGTTAATTTCGGATATTATTCCTCGGGCAGTGCGGTATCTTTAGCCGCGGGCAAGAACACTTTCGTGAACATCACCTTGTATCCCTCGTCTACCTCGGGATTCTTTGGCAATCTAACAGGGAGAGTATTGAGTGAAGCGGGAAATCCGATCTCGAATGCGGTCGTCACAATCACATATCTTTCAAATTCGACGATCCTTGCCTCAATATTGACCGATGCAGAAGGTGTATTCCTGGTCTCAATGGTCAAGCCTGGCGCAGTAGAAATCATTTCCAATGTTGAGGGATATTTGACAAGCAGATCGATAGGATACATCAATGGATTCAAAACCGAGGATATCGGGGACATCCTGATGTATTATCCGACCGGGAAAATCATCGGAAAGATAGTAGACGATGAGGGCACTCCGCGGGGAGGAGTCACCGTGAATCTTTACGATTCAAACGGCGATCTCGTGAAGACTATTCTGACTGATGCAAACGGGAATTTCGAACTCATTCAATTATTCGATGGTGTGTATGACATATACTTCGTCTGGAACGATAGGGAGATCGGTAACCGCACTAATATTAGTGTGGCAGATGGAGGCTCAGTAGACATAGGGACGGTCGAAATCCCCGCATCCGCGTTCGCTGTCTCGCAGGATTATCTGATTTGGATCATCGTTGCTGCTGCAGTAGCAGCTGCCGCCTTGCTCGGAATCTGGTGGAGGATGAAGCAACCCGGGCTTCCAAGAAAAGAGAAGGTCCTCAGGCCCGAAGAGGGGATGATTGTCTCTGAAGAAGAGGAACAGGCGGAAATCGAAGAAGAAATGGAAGAAGAAACTCGAAGCCGGAGACCGAGAAGATATTAAGAAAAATGCCAGTTACTTGCTGTCCTCATTCATTCAATTCAATTTCCATAGGTAAATGATAACATATTAAGATAGGCGCGCCTCTCCGCCATCCATATGAAAAGCTCCAGTGTCATGAAAGGGGTCTTGACGACGGCCGTGGCAGCGGTTCTCTGGGGCACTTCTTTCCCGGCAACCAAATGGGCCCTGCCATTTTTCGGCGACGCGCTGTTCTTTGGCGCCGTCAGGCTGGCGTTTGCGACACTACTTGCACTGATTCTCCTCTGGACGCTTGGGAGATTGAATTGGAGCATTTACAAGAACCCATTGATCTGGGCACTCGGATTCACAAACGCGATAGGAATTGCTCTTCAAAACTACGGGCTTGAGATGACCACCGCCTCAAAGACTGTTCTTTTAGTCGATATAAATGTCGTGATAGTTGCCATCCTTTCATTCTGGCTTTTCAAGGAGAAGTTCGGGGTCAGGAAGGTCGGCGGAGTGATAGCGGGAATTTTGGGTGTCTTTTTCCTTGCTTACAATTCTGAACTGGCACTTCAGCAGGAGCAACTGCTTGGGGACATCTTTGTCTTCCTCTCAGGTTGCTCGTATGCTCTATTCATCGTCATCATGAAGAAGGTCGTGAAAGACTCAGAGCCTCTAGAGGCATCAGTTGCGGCGATAGCAACATCGACGATTTTCCTGATGATACCGTCTTCAATAATGATACCTACGGGCATGATGGATGCAAGAATCGATATCGAGGGGATACTTCCGATGCTATATTTGGGGCTCGTATGCACCACAGTTGCATACTATCTCTGGGCTTTCGGACTGAAGAGATTGTCGGCCACGGCCTCTTCAATAATATTATTATTGGAAGTGCTGACAGGTATGCTCCTTTCAATATTATTGCTACAAGAGATAATGACTTCGATGACCATTGTCGGGGCAATCTTCATCATCATGGCAATCGTGCTCGCCTCGGAGATCGATTTTAAAAACAGAAATGCAAAAAATTCCAAGAGATATCAAAAATCCTAAGAAATCTGTTTCTTTCTCAATCTCTCTTGCACCTTTTCATTTCTTAGCTCTCGCAATGCATCAGAAGCAATCCATCTCGCACTCTTTGAATTGATTTTTTGTATTTTTTCCGCCAGTTTGATTGCTTTTTTATTAAGCGAGAGATTTCTCTTGCCTATATTTCTGAGGGCCCAGTTCACTGCCTTCTTAACATAATTCCTGTCGTCGTTTGATTCGCGGGCGATAATTGGTAGAAATCTTTCGAATTCTCTATCTGCCGCCTTCTTGTCGTGGACCGTCAAAGACGCGATGATTGCGAAGCTGGCTCTCTTGACGAATTCCTCATCTCGACCGCTCCATTCGACCGCCTTAGAATATGCATAGGACGTCTTATCGAAAAGCCTCATGCAGACTTGATCGCACACGTCCCAGGAATCAAAATCTTTTACCCAAGATTCCATCTGAGACTCAGTGACCGTTTTGTAATCATCTACCATCGCCGCAAGGATCCTTGCTTCATGTATCTTGGATGCCCACAGCTCCTGGGCCAGATTATGATCCTTTCCAATCTCCTTCGCGATTTTCATAAGAATAGGCGCGGAAATGCCAAGAGTGCCTTTGGGATTGATGCCGAATTTGGCCATCCCTTCGACACATTCCGGATTTGCGCACTGTTTCAATCGGGAAATGACCTCATTTGCATTCAAACAGCATACCTCATGAAGGACTTATGATCCTGTATTATTGAATCGAGAGATGCATGATTTTCATGCTACTTTGATGTCTTTGTCGCTCTCCCAAAGACCGTGAATGTTGCACATCGATACAGCATACAGCTTGCCGCTCTTCTTGGTGGCCATCGTGAAGACTGCCTGATGATGCGTGTGAACCGGGCCAGCATCGGCGCCCTCGGTTGACTCCCCGTGAGCCGAAAAATCGACTCTGCCGATCTGATGCGCGAATTTCTCCCCCTCGGCGTGGAAGTACAACGATATCCAGGTGATATGATGCGCGGTGGTGTTCGGATGCGATACCTCTTTGCCAACACTGACTTTTACATCGAACATCTGATCGGCCTTGACCTCTCCAGGGCAATCGATCACAGGCACATGCTTCTCAGTCTTCCAATCAGCCTTCCCAACAATGTCTCCAATTTTGCTCATATCAATACTACTCCCCTTTACATCTCTATCTTAGTCGATAGTGATGATAATAGCAGATGGAGTGTCTTAATCATTGCCCTTAATCGGTTTTTATGTGACAAGGATTTCAAGTATTGATTGCTATACTGGGCCAGAATAACACATCCTGTAGATTCAAGGTGACGGTTTGAAGCAAGAAATGAAACAGAAAATCAGGCAGATGCTGGTCGATTCATTAGGAACAGATAGGGTTCTGGCTGAACCAGTAGATCTCCTGCCTTACAATAAGGATACATACAACGTCAAGTTCAGCGAGCAGGGAAAGCTCGCTCCCGATTTCGTCGTGTTGCCCGAAACGACTGAAGAGGTGCAGGAGATCGTCAAGATCGCAAGAGATCACAAGATACCTCTTCTTCCGAAGGGAGGGGGATCGGGAAGGACAGGCATGCTTGTCCCTATCTACGGCGGGATAATCGTCGACACGATAAGGATGAACAAAATCATCGAAGTAAGCATCCCTAATCTTGCTGTGACTGTCCAACCGGGAATCACATTGAACGACTTAGATTCATATCTTTCAAAATATGGCTTATCGCTCCACCAAGAACAAGGTTCATACAAGGTCGCAACTGTGGGTGGATCAATAGCGACCAGCGGCTTCAGCCGGAAGCATCAGAAGTACGGGACGATAGCCGACCGAGTTATGTCATTGGAGGTCGTCCTTGCGGACGGTAGTGTGCTTAGGACCGGAAAGAAAGTATTGTACACATCGACCGGTTATCGGCTGCATCAGCTTTTCATCGGTGCGGAGGGGACTCTCGGGATAATAACAGAGGCAACACTGAGAGTTGAGCCGCTTCCCGAGGAAAGAGATGCTGTTCTGGCATTCTATGATGATTTCTGGGTTGCAAACGAGGCCGCCCAGAGATTGATGCAATCCTCGGTCACATTCACGGGTGCAGAAGCTTACGAGGTCGCCGATTCGACCAAATACGGTGCTCCGCCAAACAAAAAGGGAATTTTCTATGCATGTCTCGAGGGAACGAAGGGAGAGGTGGAGGCTGAACACAAGTACATCTCGAATATTGTCGCCGATACTGGAGGTATTGCTGCAAAACCGGAGGACGCGAAGAAATTCTTGGACGTATATGTCAAACAATTCTGCGGTGCGAGAGCAACCACAGGCTTCGAGGATGCTCTGGTCGCTTACGTTCCAATGGAGCACATCAAAGAATATTATGATGAGCTATGGGGCAGAATAATGCCAAAATACGGACTCGAAGGTGTTCCTGGGGAGAAGCTGAGCCTGGACGCGGGAAGATATCGTATGCTCGGTGCGAGATTCTTCATTGAGAAGAGCGACGAGGGATGGGAAAGGTATCGGAAGGCTTTGAGAGAGATTGCCACTCTCACAACGAGCTTTGGGGGATCGATATCTAGCTGTCACGGCGTTGGGATAGAACATAAGGATAATCTCGATCTGGAGTTCTCAGAAATAGCCCTTGATGTCATGAGGAGCATAAAGAAAGCGTTAGATCCCTTGAACATCATGAACCCTGGGAAGAAGATCCCGGAAAAATAGATTGAAGCCAGATGATTATGATTTTTTCAGAGACTGTTAATATATCAGAAATTGATTCCTCGGTTGGACCATGAATCCATCTGCTGGCAAGAAGAAGCCGATAAAGGGGGCTGTCGGATTCCTCGAGCATGAATTATTAGAAGTTACTCCCACATTCTTCAAGTTCTTCGGACGGCTGCCTCGGCTTGCTCAGAGATCTATCAAGATATCATTGCCGTTTGCAGCTTTGGCGATTATCACTCTGCTTCCGTTGCCTCTTGAAATTCAGATCAAGTACACATTGGCGATTTTCGTCTGCATCTCAATGCTCTGGACATTCGGTTCGCTGCCGCTCCCTGTAACCGCTCTTCTTGTACCGGTATTACTCACATTCTATGGTATCTTTCCGACCGATCTCGCCCTGATGCCGTTTGCTGACCCTGTCGTATATCTTCTCATGGGGGGTCTGATAATCGCCGAGGCTTTCAGGAAGCACGGCATCGATAGAAGGCTTGCATACGGGATTGTATCCAGATTTGGAGGAGATATTAGAAAAACCCTTCTCTCGCTCATGATCGTTGCCGCGATACTTTCGATGTGGATATCAAACACCGCAACTGTAGCTCTTTTAATCCCCGTCGTCCTCGGCATCGCCTCTCGTGCTGGTGAAGAGAAGGGGAGGCTTTCCATTCTGCTGCTTCTCGGTATAGGAATAGGATCGGCGGTCGGAGGTATGGCGACAATCACCGGGTCGGCTCCGAATGCGGTCGTCTCAGGATTATTAGCAAGAGAGACGACCTGGACATTTGTCGATTGGATGAAGGTCGGTCTACCCACGAGTATCTGCCTTCTATTATTGTCATGGTATGTGCTCATCAAGGTCTTCCCTGTGAAGATGGAAAAGCTAGATTTGGAATCATTGAAAAAAGAGCATCAATCCATAGGGCCCCTTAAAAGCGGGGAGAAGAAGACTCTGGCGATATTCTTTCCTACCGTAGTTCTCTGGGTCGCAGGTGCGGACATTGGAGCGATGTTCGGCTTTCCGCCTAGCTTCATGAGCGCGACTATCGTAGCGCTCTCCGCGTCTTTCTTGCTGTTTCTCACTAAGACACTCGATTGGCAGGACGCGAGATCTATTTCATGGGACATTTTCTTGATAATAGGAGCTGGTCTCGCTTTGGGAGAGGGACTTCAATATTCTGGAACGGCAGATTGGATGGCGAATATCCTGGTCTCGGTCACGGGCGATCTTCATATAATCGTCATAATGCTCATGATAATCGGAATCGCAGTGGCGTTTTCGAACTTCATGAGCAACACAGCGACTGCTGCGATATTGGCGCCAATATTGATCGGCATGAGCGCCTCGCTCGGCGTCGATCCGAAATTCCTCGTGCTGGTTTGCGGGCTGTCCGTCTCGTTGTCCTTTCTTACGCCGATAGGGACTCCCCCGTTCACTCTCATCTATTCCACGGGAATGATTTCGCGGCTCGATCTTGCAAAAGGAGGAGCGAGGGTCACTTTGCCCGCAGTATTCATCGTGGCAATCATCGTATTCGTAATGGTAGAATTGGGATTAGTTTGAGGAGATGATCTGAATGAAAGTATTGGTGATAGGCGCTGGGAAGCTCGGAGCGCAAGTGATAAGCCAGCTGAAGAAGAACCCTCACATAAAAATGATAGTTGCAGATGTTCGGGAAAGGCCAGCCGCCGTCGAGCAGGGAATTATTGACAAGGTTGACCTCCGCATTCATTTGACTCCGTTAAACATAGGAGACATAATTGCGGATGTGAAACCAGATCTTATTTTGCTCGCAAGAACTGTAGACGATTGGGGGCAGGGCGATATGCCTATGGGAACCGAATATGTAGCTGGAATGGAGAGAGAGATATCAAGGACAAGCGTTCCAGTCATACCTGTATCTGGAAGAACTTTCGGGCACTCATGCTAAATTTTTCTCCAATTTGAAGAAATCCTGCGTGTTATCAACAATATCTATGTTGCCAGCCTCGAAAGTGCGATAGATTTATCGTTGATTAATACTTGACATTATCCTTGTGGGCCTCAAAAAGGGGGAATTCGATTGAGCTCTGCAAAAATAAAATATTATGACTTGAGAGGACAGATAAATGAACTGCACGTTAGATTCTCAGATCAACATAACATTAAGATAAATGCATACACGAATTCGACATCAAGAGGAAAAAAAGGCGTCAAATCAAAGGCAATATTTTCAGTTGCAATAGCAATACTGATCGTTATTTCTTCTTTCTCTGCAATTCTATTGACATTTCCAAATATGCTTTCTCCTGCGTATGTTGAAAACGGAGAGCCGGTCCAAGAAATAACAGCGCGATTCTACGATATGTTCAATGTGAGCTTCAGACCTCATTGGAATTCCAGGAACGATTCTATTATTACCCAGAATTCCTTCCCTTATATCCAACAGTTGCGTAATTCCCCAGCAGGAAATAATTGGCTATACAGCAATATGAGGCTGAATGTTACTGCTAGAAATGTTACTGCAGTCAACTCGACAACTTTGCCTTGGTATGTCCCAATTTTATCTCCAACAGTAAGAGGGGGAAATATTTCGATTGAATGGATGGCAGATTACATTTCAGAAGCAGAAGCTTGGGCCGACTATCCCTCAAGTATCGCAGGATGGTATGATGGCTGGTTCTGGAGATGGAATGGGACAGTGACAATGGATCGTACTGCGGCAAAAATGATTCTGGACATGACTGATGGGGAATTCGATGATTTCACCACCTGGAAAAGCACAAAATTCAATGGTTTTAAAACGGACTGGAGTCAGTGGGTTAGTGAGGAAGCAGAACATTTAGGCATCTATTACGCCTATGAGTATGTGTTCAATGCCCTTTCAGAAGAATATAACATAAATAAGGTGGGCGATGAGATAGTTTTTGAAATCGTTGACCACCTATCCTGGGGAGCGGAAACACTTCTTGGCCGATGGTGGAGGAATACTTTCCTGCCGTATGAATACTGGCCAGAAAATGTGAGATTCAATGGACAGATTGGCCCCTCTCACTCTAATTTCAATCTAGATATGGATCTTCAATATGCGTTATACGCATGGAATTCTACGAGAGAGGGGAGACCATCATGGGTTTTCGAAATGGTACATGCCGATGCATTGACAGGTAGCAATCTCTATTATGATTCGGAATTAAATGATTATTACGAGAATCCCGATGCTGCACACGACGGCTTCTGGTACAGGATGATTGGAAATGCATTTTATGGCACCTTGAGATTCTATGATTATACGCCGTATTACTGGGACCTTGGTCCCAATGATAGACTCACAATAGAATGGCC
>JAOUEZ010000032.1 GCA_029858465.1 Thermoplasmata archaeon
CGAGGACGCAATTCGTCTGATCATGCAGGCGATTGAGGAAGCTGGCTACGCACCAGGAAAGGAAATCGCGCTCGCGCTCGATGTCGCGGCGAGCGAGCTTTATGAAGCAGGGAAATATGCGATAAAGCACGGCAAGAGGCAAGCGCAGACGACGGAACAGCTCGTCGAGCTCTACGGCGAACTCTGTAAAGATTATCCGATAATCTCTGTCGAGGACCCGATGTCCGAAGATGATTGGGACGGGTGGAAACAGCTGACAGATTCGCTCGGTAGCAAGGTGCAGATAGTCGGCGACGACGTATTTGTGACCAACAAGGCGATACTTGCAGAGGGGATCTCAAAAGGCATCGCGAATTCGATCCTCATCAAAGTCAATCAGATTGGGACACTCTCCGAGACTCTGGACACGATGAATCTGGCAAAGAAATCGGGATATACCTGTGTGGTTTCTCACAGGTCTGGGGAGACGGAGGATTCGACAATATCCGACATCGCCGTCGGAACCGAATGCGGGCAGATCAAGACCGGCGCGCCCTGCAGAGGAGAACGAACCGCAAAATATAATCAGCTCCTTAGGATAGAGTCTGAGCTCGGGAGGAGAGCGAAGTATCTTGGCAAGGCGGCATTCTCAATAAAATGAGTTGGGAAAATGGTAGAAAAACTGTACTATGTTGATTCCTATCTCGACCAATTTGAGGCTAAAGTCACTAAAGTGGTTGGCGAGAAGATATTCCTGAGCAGGACAGCTTTTTATCCCGGTGGAGGCGGGCAGCAGAACGATATCGGCGAAATTGACGAAGCGAAGGTCACCGTGGTTGGCAGAGAACAGGACGATATCTATCACACGGTTCCTGAGGGTTCCTTTGTGACAGGACAGACCGTCCGTGGCGAGATCGATTGGCCTCATAGGTACAATCTGATGAAAGGCCATACTGCGCAGCACATTCTGTTTCGCGCGATGCAGGAACAGAGTCCGGAACTGACCGTAAGGAAAGTCGACATTACGCCCGAAAAGAAATCATTGTTCTTCAACGGGGTCATGACTTGGGAAATGCTGAGGACTGCTCTGACTAGAACGAATGAAATCATATTGTCTGATTTGGACGTGAAGGCTCAGATCATCAAGAAGGATTCTCCTGAGTTGGAGAATGTCAGGATTAAGGCTGATCGGATAAAAGGCGAGGCTGTCCGGGTCATGCGAATAGGGGATTTCGATTCGGCCGCATGCGGAGGTCTTCATGTCGCAAGGACATCGGAGATTGGAGGAGTCACAATCGAGAAGCTGGTCTCCGGCGGGCAAGCTTCCGACTGGGAAGTGCAATTCGATCTAGGTTTTAGCGGGTTGATCAAGACATCGCAGCTCTCGCTGACCGCCATATCGATATCGAACATGCTCGGTTGCCCATACGAGAACATCGAATCGACAGTCAGGAACCTCAAGGAAGAGGCCCAGGATCTGACGGAAAAATTGGAGCAGGCCTGCTCTAGGCAATTGGACAGCCTCATTCCAGAGAAGATCGGAGATTTTCAATTATACTCAGCTATTCTTACGGGCTCGGATCGGAAAACCCTGAACGAATACGCCTCCAAACTGATCAGAAAGAAAGGGACGATTGTAATGCTTGCAGATGTCTCTGACACCGCCTATATGCTTCTTGGTTGCAATTCAAAGATCTCTCTTGATTGTGCATCGCTCCTCAGTCCTGGCCTGGAAATGATAGGAGGCCGAGGAGGGGGCAAGAAAAATTTCGCAATGGGCGGCGGCTCGGAAATTTCAAAGCTCGAGGAAGCCTTCAACTCTGTCAAACAGACAGTGACTGAAAAGATCGCCTCTGAATTCAGTTGCAGTTGAAATCAAAATCGATTGCGGCCAGAAATGTTTCTGACCGCATTCTGTCTAATATTCTTATCAATGGCTTGAGATTTTGTCGAAGACTTCCTTTGCCGGCCAAGGCTCGTTCTGCGACAGATATCTGTCTATTCCCTCTGCGGCCTTCTTGCCACCGCCCATTGCCAGGATGACGGTCGCGTCTCCGGTCGCTATGTCACCGGCCGCGAATACGCCCTTCATCGAAGTGCGCTGCCATTCGTCCACGACAATCGTGCCCCATCTTGTCGTCTTCAGCTCAGGCGTAGTCTGGGGGACTATCGGATTAGGGCTTTGACCGATCGCAATGTTGACTATGTCCACGTCGAGCACGAAGTTCTCCCCTTCGCAAACGATCGGCCTGCATCGTCCCGAGGCATCCGGCTCGCCGAGCCTCATCTTGCAGCATTCCATCTTCTTGACATAACCTGTCTCGTCTCCAGTGTATTTGACCGGCGCAGTCAGCAATTGGAATTTGACCCCCTCTTCCTTCGCATGATGCACTTCCTCACGTCTCGCTGGGAGCTCCGCGTCGGATCGCCTGTAAATTATCCATGATTCTTCAGCACCGAGTCTCAAGGCCGTTCTCGCGCAGTCCATGGCTACGTTTCCTCCGCCGATGGTTGCGACCCTCATTCCGATCCTGTTCGGTGTGTCGAACTCGGGGAACATGTATGATTTCATCAGGTTCGTCCTTGTCAGGAATTCGTTGGCGGAAAGTATGCCATTCAGGTTCTCCCCCGGAATGTTCATCCATTTCGGAAGCCCAGCACCAGTCCCGACAAATATTGCGTCGAACTCCTGAGCGATTTCCTGCATCTTTATCGTCTTCCCGACGACGGCATCGAAGACAAGTTTGACGCCGAGTGATCTGATGTATTCCACTTCTGCCCAAACGATCGCCTTCGGCAACCTGAACTCGGGAATGCCATAGATCAACACACCGCCAGGAGCATGCAGCGCCTCGAAGATCGTGACATCATAACCCCG
This sequence comes from Thermoplasmata archaeon, assembly GCA_029858465.1. Taxonomy (GTDB): domain Archaea; phylum Thermoplasmatota; class Thermoplasmata; order UBA10834; family DTMW01; genus JAOUEZ01. Next base: position 2,858 of record JAOUEZ010000032.1, read on the forward strand.
CTTCGCCAGATCAGAAGCGACAGTCAAGCCCGCAGGTCCAGCTCCAACGACAGCGACCTTCTTGCCCTTTCTCGGCGGGAGTTCCGGTTTCGCCATACCTTTTTCTCTCTCCCAGTCTGCAAGGAACCGCTCCATCCTGCCTATTCCGACGGGCTGATTTTCTTTCAGTTTGCCTACGACGCAATATCCCTCGCACTGGTTCTCGTAGGGACAGACACGCCCGCAAACGGCTGGCAGCGCGTTATACTGCTTTATTATTTTGATTCCGCCCTCGAAGTCTCCTTCCTTGACTTTCCTGATGAATGCCGGGATATCGATGCCTACCGGGCAACCATCCACGCAGATTTTCCTCTTCTCGCTGCGCTTGCATTGGAGGCATCTCTCGGCCTCCTTAATCACTGTCTCCGCATCCTGACCCAGAGGCACTTCGTTGAAGTTGTGAATTCTCTCCTTAGGATCCTGTTCGGGCATCGGATACTTCTTCTTGACCCTCTCTTTCTTGGGAGCAGGCGTCTCTTCAGCCATTTACGCCACCTCCTTCTTGAATTTCTCGACCGCAGTTTTTTCTTCAGCGAGATAGCGTTTGTTTCTTGCGATTAATAGCTGGAAATCCACCTTGTGCCCGTCGAAGTCCGGACCATCGACGCATCCGAATTTTGTCTTGCCGTCAATGTTCACTCTGCAGGAACCGCACATCCCCGTTCCATCTACCATTATCGGGTTCAGGCTGACAATCGTCTTGACGCCGTAAGATCTGGTCAGATCGGCAATGACCTTCATCATGATTATCGGACCCACCGCGTACACGACATCTATGGGCCTCTTCTCATCGAGCATCTTCTTCAGGATGTCCGAAACGAATCCATGATGCCCTTTTGAACCATCATCTGTGCAGATATGCACCTCATCGCTGTACTCAGTGATTTCCTTCTCAAGAATCAGCAGATCCTTTGTCCTCGCGCCCATTATTGAGAGCACCTTGTTTCCTGCCTGCTTCATCGCTCTGACTGTCGGGTACATGAGAGCTATTCCTATTCCGCCGCCTACGCATGCGACGGTTCCCAGATCCTGCGTGTGAGTCTCAATTCCGAGAGGCCCGACAATGCTTCTCAGCTCATCCCCCTTCTTCACAGTCCCGAGCTTCATCGTCGTCTTTCCCGCCTCGAGCGCAATAATCGTAACCGTCCCTTTTTTCGGATTCCAGTCGGCCATCGTTAAGGGGATTCGCTCGCCCTTGTCATCAATCATCAGCATAATGAACTGGCCCGCCTTTGCACGTTGGGCAATCATCGGAGCTTCTATCTCCAAAAGATGGATCCCGGGAGCCAGATCTCTCTTCTCAACGACCTTGTACATTTAATCAATCTCCAGGCATCTGCCATGCGCCTCGCGACAGGCGCCCAGCCAATAATCACAGCCGGCAATTTTGCGGATTCAGTGAGTCCTATATAAGATTACTGCACAAGTCTGCTACTGGAGTTATCATATTTTCGACACGGGAACCGCCTTTTTAAACGAATCTCAAAAATGCTAATTATGCCAAATGCTATTCCATTATAGTTGGCTTTTTGATATTATATGTCCTTCTCGGTATAATCGTTCGGAAGATTTGCAATTTCAATGAACCCTCTTCTGTGCAACTATTGAATAATTCAAAATCCATTGAAGTGTCGATTGATTCGAATCGATTGACTCGAAATGGATGTTGAGATGACATGGCGAAAGCGCGCCTGCCCGCATATGAATTTCCACTATGCATGAGGCTTGCCACCCTCGAAGAGAGGAGCCGTTATTATGAGAGCGAATTCGATCTGGAAAAACTGAGAAATTGGGATTATTTCAACAGGTCATTTGTATATGCCATCATCCTCGGCAGATACTCTCACATATTCCCCCGGGAATATGCAAGGATCTACGCCAATACGATTGTGATCGACAACTACTCGGATCTTGAAGATTTCCGCGACTACATTCTGCAATACAAACCAGAGAGCGTATATTACGACAGGAACGTGTACAAGGACCGAAAGGTCTGCTCGAAATGCAGGTTCAGATATTCCAGCTGCTGGCTCTGCAAAGGATTCCTCGGGCAAGAGCTCGCTTTCGACCTCGATGTGGAGAACTTATATTGTCCCATCCATGGCGACCTCAACCGCCGCATGTCAGAAAGCGATCCTGTGAGCTTCTGCGAATACGAGTTGTTCTCACTGAGAGACAGGACAATTCGTCTGATAGACCGATTGAAATCCGAGTTCAGGAAAATCGAGGTGACCTACTCAGGAAGAGGTTTTCATATCCACATATTGGACGACAAAGCCTTCAGAATGAGAAGAAAGGAGCGGGAGGAGCTTGCAGAATCGATCGGTGACGATTATCCTATCGATGAATGGGTGACCGAAGGAGAATCACATCTGATTCGCCTCCCGTTTTCTCTCAACGGGCTAGTGTCAAGGATAGTCATTCCGCTCGACATTGATGATATGGGATCCTTCGATCCAATAACTGATGAGCGATGCATCCCAGAGTTCGTCAAGAAATGAAATATTTCTTTGCCGACACGATTATCTCTTTTTCTTCTTTGCCTTGCTTTTCTTCGATTTGTATCCTTTCTTTTTCTTCGCTTTTCCTTTCTTTGCAGGCATGTAAATATTCCTCCCTTATCAAAACGAATTGTAGATGATAGAATTAATAACTTCCGAAAAATTTCGTGTCTATGCTGCATCTCACTTGATTTTTCTCTTCTTCATTAATTCTATAGGATTCTTGAGGAGCGCTTGATCGGCCTGTCGTTCGGTCATGCCAGCTCCGGTCGCAACTCGTTTTGCTGATCTGTGTGTGGATATGTCCCCGCACTCATGCGCATCCGTGTTCACCAAGAATTTTGCACCGACCGAGTTCCCCGTTTTGAATACATGCTTATTTGTTTTTGAATGCCCTGATCTGCAGGTAATTTCGAGATAGATGTCATTGTCTTTCGCTATCTCGGCCTCGTCCGTTGTAATGAAGCCCGGATGCGCAAGAATGTCCACATCAGGATTTGTGACAGCCTTTCTGTTCGTTCCTGGAGTGACAGGCTCCACGGGCGATTCGCCGTGTACGACGATGATTTTCGCGCCCAGCTTGCGCGCTTTATTAATTAAAGCATCCATCTTTTTCGGCGGAACATGGGTTATCTCGACGCCCGGAATGGCAATGATGTCCCAGCCGTCGACTATCTCGCAATCCCTGATTATTGAGGGAATGATTTCGTCTATGTTCGAATAGCTGACATGGTCTGTTATTGCAATCGCCCTGTTTCCAGCCACGAACGCCCGCCTGATCAACTCTATCGGCAACAGTTCGCCGTCGCTGAAGAAAGTGTGCATGTGGAAATCGTATCTGGGTCTCTCGCTCATTTCCGTCTCCTCTGCAGCTCGGCCATCACTTCGTCAATCGTTATCCCCTTGGAATAGAGCATCACGAGCATATGATAAAGCAGGTCCCCGGATTCGTAGATGATCTGATTCTTATCTTCATCTTTGGCCGCCATGATTATCTCGGCGCACTCCTCCGCTATCTTCTTCAGCATCTTGTTATTGTCGTTGAGCAATTTGCATGTGTATGACTCAGGGGTCGGGTTCTTCTTTCTCTCATCGAAGACTCTGTAGAGCTGCGAGAAAATATCGTCGGCCCTGAGCGGGTCCTTGCTGAAGCATGAGTAGCTGTTCGTGTGACATGCAGGCCCTTCTTGTTCGACCCTTGCAAGGATCGCGTCGTTGTCGCAGTCGTAGCGCAGCTCGTAAACTTTCTGGAAATGCCCCGAGGTCTCCCCCTTCTTCCATATCTTGTTCTTCGAACGGCTCCAATAGTGCATGTATCCGGTCTTCTTCGTCAGTTCGAGAGCCTCGTCGTTCGTGTAAGCGAGCATCAAAACGTTGTTATTTCTGATGTCTTGGACGATAACAGGAATCAGATTACCCTCGTCGCTCATCTCAATCCCTCCTCCATTCTCACAGGTATCCCCTCTCTCATCAGGATCTCTTTGACTTCCCTCACCGTGTGCTGCCCATAGTGGAATATCGATGCGGCCAGAGCGGCATCGGCCTCCCCGTTCTTCAACACGTCCACGATGTGCTCTATCTTGCCGCATCCTCCCGATGCGATGACGGGGATGTTCACGCTCCTCACGACAGTTCTGGTCAATTCAATGTCGTAGCCCATTTTGGTCCCGTCGGCATCCATCGAAGTGAGCAGTATCTCTCCGCAGCCTCTTTCGCAGACCTCCTTCGACCATTCAATCGCGTCAATCTCTGTGGGCTTGGTCCCTGAGTGAGTGTAGACCTCCCATGAGTCGCCTTTTCTCTTCGCGTCGATTGCGACTACGATGCATTGGCTCCCGAAGGCTTCCGCGCATTCGGTAATCAATTTCGGTTTCGAAATGGCGGCCGTGTTTATCGAGACTTTATCGGCTCCGCTGCTGAGTGTCTTCCGGACGTCGGTAAAGCTTCTGATCCCCCCTCCGACCGTCAACGGGATGAATAGCGTCTCGGCTGTTCTCTGGACAACTTCGAGCATGGTATCTCTGTTGTCCAGGGATGCAGTGATATCAAGGAAGACTATCTCATCCGCAGTCTGATCCTGATACGCTTTCGCAAGCTTGGGCGGATCCCCGACTCCTTTCAACTGCTTGAAGCAGATGCCTTTGACGACCTCGCCGTTTTTCACGTCGAGGCACGGGATTATTCTCTTCGTGAGCATCTCTATCCTTTCCGCTTCCATTCGACATCGGATTTCGTGCTGAGAACCTGCTCTCTCCTTCTCGTCGCGTCCTTCAAACAGATTCCCAGCGCCTTGAAAGTCGCCTCTATGATGTGGTGGTCATCTTTCCCCCTCACCACATGCGAGTGTATGGTCGCTCTCGATTCCATCGTGAACGATCTGAAGAAGTGTTCGTACATCAGATCCGGCACATGGACCTCCATGTAAGGCCTGTCTATCAGGTCGACTGAGACCATCACAAGCGCCTCATCCATCGGGACTACCGCGTGCGCTACCCGCTTTATCGGCCTGTCCCCAATCGCCTCGCGGAAGGCTTTTCCGAGAGCGATCGCGACATCTTCTATGAGGTGGTGTTCGATGTCCCCTTTTGCCCTCAGTCTAAGATCGAACGACGAATATTTTGCGAGCGTTTCGATCATGTGTCTGAGAAATTCGTCCGGCAGGCTGATGTCCACCTTGCCAGAACCATCGATGTTCAAAGCCAGACTGATCTCCGTCTCCCTCGTCTTTCTTGACAGCTCGCATTTTCTCGGAAGATTCGATTTCATCCAATCCTCTCCAGAGCATCTTTGAGATTGATTGTTCCCTTATAGATAGACATCCCTAATATGGCACCAAAGGCGCCAGCCTTATCGATGTCCAAAAGATCCTGCATGCTTGTAATGCCTCCCGCAACGAACAACCTCTTCTTCGAAGCGCTCGTCAGTTTCTTTATCGGCTCAATATCTATCCCCTTCAGCCTTCCCTCCCTGGCGACGTTCGTATAGAGGAGCCCGAAGAGCGGTAGAGATTCGATTGATTCTACATATTTCATCAGTTTGACTCCGGAGCCATCAGTCCAACCTTTGATGGTGATCTCGCTTCCTCGCGCATCTATCGCCACAATGATCCTGTCGGGAAATTGCATTGATATGTTCTCAAGCCAATTGACGTCCGTTACAGCCCTCGTCCCTACAATTATTTGCGAAGCACCAGAATTGAGAAGCCGTACTGCCTTGTCATCATCCCTGATTCCGCCCCCGACTTGAACCGGGATTTTGATTTTTTTTAACAGACTTCGAATGATTGCCTCATTCTCACCTGTTCCCAGCGCCGCATCCAAATCTATGAGGTGCAGTCTCTTCGCTCCCAGAGATTCCCATCTCGCAGCGACCCCAAGCGGATCGTCGATCTCGATTTGTGCGGACCAGGGCTTTCCCTCAACAAGTTGCACACATTTGCCGCCCATGAGATCGATTGCAGGAATTGCTATCATCTCAGAGCCCTCTCGCTATTTCGACGAAATTCTTCAATACCTTCAGCCCTGCAATGGAGCTCTTCTCCGGGTGGAACTGAAATCCGAAGACATTTTCTTTCCTTATCGCGCTGGCATAGTCGATTTCGCCGTACCTGCTTTTAGATAGCACCTTTCCATCCTCAGGGAAGCAGACATATGAATTTGCGAAATAGAATTGGGTGCCGCTTGGAACCCCTTTGAAGATCTCCTCGTCGGAGTCGAAGATAGCATCGTTCCAGCCCATCTGCGGTACTCTGTCAGCAACGAATTTCTTCACTCTGCCCTTGACGAATCCGAGGCCTTTCTCTCTCGATTCCTCGGAGTCCTCCAGCAATATCTGCATCCCGAGGCATATTCCCAGCACAGGGATCCCCGAGCTGAGCCTTCCGTTGATTATTTCTCGAATCGGTTCGAGCTTTCTCATCGCCTCGCCGAACGCCCCGACGCCGGGGAACACAATGCAGTCCGCAGATTCCAGCTTGTTCATGTCAGAGACGATCTCCGTTTTTGCTCCGGTCTTTTCCAGCCCCTTTCTTATGCTGTGGAGATTGCCAATGCCGTAGTCAACGATCACGGCCTTCATTCGGCATCCCTCACGATCTTCTTCATCGCCTCAATGAAGATTTCATTGATCTCTCTGCGGCCTATCGTGACTCTTGCGCAATTATCGAGCATCGGCTGATTCCCGCAATTCCTTATTGCGATTTTTTTCTCGAGAAGAAGACTCACAAGTTCATCTACGGGTATCCTCGATCTGAAAAGTATGAAGTTCGTCTCAGACGGATAGACGATCATTCCCAGCTTGCGAAGCTCCTCTGATACCCACCGCCTCTCGGTTCTTGCGACAAGCGCAATCTCCCTGACGAAGTCGTCGTCTCCGAGGGCTTCTAACGCCACTTTCTCCGAAAAACTGTTCAATCTAAAAGGGGCGCATATCTTCATCATCGGCTCTGCCAGCTCCGTGCTAGCAATACCAAAGCCTATCCTCAATCCAGGCAGCGCGTATGCCTTCGAAAAAGTCCTGAGTATGAGCACATTTTCGGCCTCGCTCACGGTCTCTAACGATCCTGAGCCGTCCGTGAAATCCACATAGGCTTCATCGAGAACAATTATTGCATTCGATTCGTCAATCAATCTCAGTATGTCTTCTCTCGCCATCGAATTGCCCGTCGGGTTGTTGGGGGACGAGATGAAAATCATCTTCGCACCTGACTCGATGATA
>JAOUEZ010000211.1 GCA_029858465.1 Thermoplasmata archaeon
CATCTCGATGCTATCGACCGACTCAGAAGGACTTATCGTAATAGGTGCGGACCAGAAGAGCACCGAAAAAGTCTTGAGCGACATATTCAAGGGCTCCGATGGAAAATTGATCTTGACCGATACCAAGACTGCGGAAGCCGCGTCGCTTATTTCACCCTGCATATGCGCAGCCATGGAGAGCCTATCGAACGAATTAGCGAACATCTGCGAGGCGGTCGGATGCGATGCAGCCGAGCTTATGAAGATTATCGGAAAAGAGGAACTCGACCCAAGCCTCGGCCTCGGAGATAATAAGACTCTCACGAGCCTCAAAGCGTTGTTGAACATCGCGGATAGGCACGGTTACAGGCCTGATCTGCTGAAGGCAATAATGAAGGTAAACGAATGCCAGGCCCTTAGAGCTATCGGGCTGCTCAAGGAGGAGCTCGGTTCTCTGAAAGGAAAAAGAATCGCAATACTCGGCCTCGCATACAAGGAGGGCTCTTCTAAAGTCGAAAATTCTCGCGCCTTCGTCATCGCCGTCGAGCTGCTTGCGCAGGGTGCAAAGGTCGTCGGCTACGATGCGCTAGCCTCCTCGGAGTTTATCAGACTGCTGCCAGGTATATCCTACGCGTCATCTGCCAGGGATGCGCTCGAGGGGATGGACGGCTGCATCATTCAGACAGCGGAAGAGGAGTTCGCCAGACTGGGTAAACAGGACTTCGACCTAATGAGGACAAAGGTGGTCATCGACGGCAGGAGAATCCTCTCCCCCGCAAAAGTAGAAAGATACGGCGTGAGATTGAGAGCCATCGGGCTCGGTAAGAGGCGATCAACAAGGAGAGTATGATATGTCGCAGCAATTGAAGAAGATCAGCGTCATACTGAACGTCCTGAACGAGGAGAGAAACATCAGCGATCTGATGGACAGCATTGTCACGCAGGAGCAACCGCTTGAGGTGATAGTCATCGATGCCGGAAGCTGCGACAGGACGGTCGCCTATGTCAAAGAGTATGCCGAAAAATACGATTTCATCAGGCTCTTCCATCACCCCGGAACTAGGGGCGAGAGCACCAATTTCGGGCTGCAGCAGGTGACCGGCGACATCATCTGCTTCATCGGCGGAGACTGCATCGCAAACCCGTTCTGGCTACAGGAGATGAGGAGGTCGCTCGAGACGGCAGACATCGTCGCCGGAAAGACGATCAATATCGGATACCACGCATTCGAGGACCTTGGCAGGGTCGAGCTCTTCAGAAAAGGGTTCGACATAAGCTACCCGAGTCATGATATCGGATTCAAGAGAAAGGTCATCGAGGATGTCAAGGGTTTCGATCCATGGTTCATCACGGCCGAGGACATCGACCTCAATTTGAGGGCGGTGGATCTTGGGAATTCGATCGCGTACAACGACAGGATGATAATATACCACAGGACGAGGGGCACATTCTTCGGCTTCGTCAAGCAGGCTTTCTGGAACGGCTACGGGAGGAAGCAGCTGACGCTCAAGCACGGAAGGCTGTGGAAGAGCTACGACCCGAGAAGGATGTTCGACACGCCCCTGACCTTCTGGGCGCTTGTCAGGCTCGCGGCCGCCTTCCTGGGATACGGGTACGCCAAGCTCTTGGAAAGGTATCCAAGCAACTGATCCGTTCTGCCATTTTCTAGCAATCAAATTTATCATTCGGACGACATTTCCGATGCTGATGACCAGTCTCTCAATAATCATCCCCACTATGAACGAGGAGCGGAGCATCGGAAAGGTCATAGATGCAATCCGTGAGAGCATTCCGAATTCTATCAGCTATGAGGTACTGATAGTCGATACCGATTCCAAAGACCGCACGCGAGAAATCGCAGCATCGAAGGGGGCTGTGATAATTGACGAGCCGAGAAGGGGATACGGAAGGGCGTACAAGACTGGCTTCGAGAAGGCGAACGGCAGAATCATAGCAACACTTGATGCGGACATGACCTATCCCGCCGACAAGATCCCGGAGCTCATGAGGATTCTCGAATCGGAAGATCTCGACTTCATTACAACTAACAGGATGGCCCTCATGGACCCAGGGGCGATGAATTTCACCCATAGACTCGGGAACAGGGTCCTCTCCTTGACGACACGGCTGCTTTTCAGGGTGAAGATCCGCGACTCGCAGAGCGGAATGTGGATTTTCAAAAAGGAGATCCTCCCGAAGCTGAATCTCACATCCGACGGCATGGCTTTGTCGGAGGAGCTCAAGATCGAATCCTTCAAGAAATTCAGGGCGAAAGAGGTCCCGATAAGATACTCGCCAAGGGTAGGCGAGGTGAAGCTGAACACCTGGAGGGACGGCACACAAAATCTGAAATTCCTGTTCAAGAAGAGATTCGGAAAGAAGTGAATCATGGAGGCATTTGCCCGCCGCCTCTCTTTTTCCATTCCCGCAGACGTATTTCGCTGGCCCTCCGGAG
>JAOUEZ010000033.1 GCA_029858465.1 Thermoplasmata archaeon
AGCAGCAGGGAGCAGGCGCCGCTCGCAATCAAACATGCAAAGATATCCGCGGTCATCGCGCGGTCCTTTGCAAGAATATTCTTCAGGAATTCGATAAACACAGGTCTTCCGCTTATCGTCTGTCCTGATGCGGACAGAATCAGCGCAGGAGACGAGATCGAGTTGGATATATCGACCGGCATCATAAAAGATACAACTAAGAATATCGAGCTGAAGGCCGAGCCGCTTCCGCCGATAATGATAAAGATACTCCAGGACGGCGGTCTGGCCGAACATATAATCAAGCACGGAGGATTCGATCTCTGAGATTTGGAGGGCTCAAATGACAACCTACAGAATTACTCTTCTTCCAGGAGACGGCGTTGGTCCAGAGGTCACCGCCGCCGCTGTTACGGTCCTCGAAGCAACCGGCATTGACTTCGAGTGGGATACTCTCGAAATCGGTGAGTCTGCGATAGAAAAGCACGATACTCCTCTCCCAGAAGCCGTGCTCGAGAGCCTCAGGAAAAATAAGATCGGATTGAAGGGACCGGTCACTACTCCGATAGGCTCGGGTTTCAGAAGCGTTAATGTTGCGCTAAGACAAAAGTTGGATCTATATGCATGCGTCCGCCCAGCAAGATCGATAGCTGGGGAAGGCACTCGATATGAAAACATCGATCTTGTCGTGATTAGGGAAGCAACTGAAGGATTGTATTCCGGCGTCGAGCACTGGGTGGATAGAAATCACGATGCTGCAGAGACCATCAATATAATCACACGTAAGAACTCGGAGAGAATAGTCAGATACGCTTTTGAATATGCCCGGAGAGAAGGCAGGAAGAAGGTCACAGGCGTGCACAAGGCAAACATAATGAAGCTCACTGGAGGATTGTTCCAAGAGGTCTTCAGGAATGTCGCAAAGAATTATCCCGACATCGTCTCTGAGGAACGCCTGATAGATAACATGTGCATGCAGCTTGTCAAGAAACCGGAAGAGTACGACATCATTGTCACGACAAATCTCTTCGGGGACATCATCTCCGATCTCACATCAGGGCTTGCCGGAGGACTTGGAATCGCTCCCGGAGGAAACATCGGAGACGAGATTGCATTGTTCGAGCCGGTGCACGGTTCTGCTCCCAAATATGCGGGTCAAGACAAGGTCAACCCTGTCGCAGAGATACTTTCTGGGGAGCTAATGTTGAAGCATCTTGGAAAAAGAGAAGCCGCTGAGAAAATCTGGAATGCAGTCCGTGAGGTCATCAAGGAAAAGAAAGTCGTTACGTACGATTTGGCATTGCCGGGCTACACTCTCAGACCCGTTTCTCCTTCGAAGACTTCCGAGATGGCAGCAGAGATCGCAAGGAAAGTCGAAAAAATGTAATCCCTCAGAGTAAGCCTCTTGAGACGTACCTCGATGGGATATCTGAGAGCTTTAACGCGAGCAGTCTGTCCGATTCGTATATCATGAATTTCCCTTTGACTCCGATCAATTTTCCCGTATGATTACCCCAGATGTCCGTCTGTTTAGGGACACAAGTCAATGGTTCTTCGAGGGGATATGAATCGAGGAATTCCAGATCATCAGGATGCAAAGAGAATTTCTCCTCTAGGTTGGAGGCTATCCATCGCCATCCCTCCTCTATCTGCGTCCTTCTTCGGGGCATTCTCAGTGATTCAAGGATAGTCTTGTTCGCAGGCCTCTCGGTGATTCTGAGCTTTTCGCCAATCATCTTCTCATTTGTTCTTGCGGCTTTTCTCGTAGGGTATGTGCTTGCGACGAAATACGCGTCGGCTCCCTGTTCTATCAATCTGCTTCTTATTCTACCTCTTGTCGTCATCCCCACCTTAGGCTTGTCCCCGAAAAATGCGATGTATACTGCGTGCTCCTTTCTGCAGAGTGGGGAATCGCATAGATCTCCTTCGCATTTCGGCTCAAAAATGCATTCCTGGACAGGTATGAATTTCTCCCCGCATTCCGGACATTGTGAGAATTTTGTGACCGGGGCGTCTCTTGGACAGGGCACATATTCATCCTCGATGAATGATCCGACGCAGACCCGTTTCTTGCTTATTGAGAAATCAACATCGTCAAGACCCAGGACTTTGAGTTGGCCGTCATCGAGATCGAATATCACAAGTTGCGGGTCGAAATCTTCCCATGAATAATATATCGCATGAAGCCGAAAGCTGTTCTCCATATCCTCTATCCTGAGTTGGTCGGCCCTGGCAAACATTTGAGAATAGAGCCGCATGCTGCGTATAAAATCCTTTTTGACGGATAGGAAAAACTTCTTTCGCTTTGCGCTAGTCTTTGCCTTCGTTTTCGGGCAGGACCTCGGATTCCTCGACGGTCTGTATCTCTGGCTCCGGAGCCTTCGAGATGAATTCCGCTGGTATCGATTCCACGATGTATACCGTTTTCCCGGCTTTTTGTATAGTAATACCCGAGGCCTGCGCCTTTTTTGTGTCGATTTCCAAGATGACCGGCGTCGGAGTTCTTACCTTGCCTGCATTTGTCGCGTCCTGGTAGGTCTTGCTCAGATGCACCTTTTTCCTGTCAGAGGGTTTCAGGCCCGTCTCGAGTACTATGTCGACCTCCTCCTGGGTCGTCGGATAGTAAAGTGCGTCCGGTATACCGGAGGTCGGAAGATCGAGATCGACATCAATCGAATGCCCGTATGTCGCCCTGATTCTTCCTTCCCGATACTCGTATCTGCCTTTAGGGTCCGTCTCGATGATTGCGATGATGTGATGCGGCCTGAGCCATCTGAGCCTTCTCTTCTTTCTTTGGAGGGCGCCGATGAATTCCTTCAGGTCCACAAATCCCTGAGGATCCATATTGAGCTCGAATTTCTCTGGGAAATGTCTGAGCGTGCCTGCCATAGTTCTGCCGATGGATTCCAGCTCATCGGTATCCATCAGGAACCTTCCCTCCTCACCGCAGAGGGGGCAGATGCTTTCTCTGAAATAACCGTGATCCTTGCATTCTCTTAGCATGAGCTTTACCTTTCCGAGGTTATGTGTGTGAGTCTTAAAAGCTTTCTTACAGATAAAATTGATAAATGCCAATGCACTGGATGTCACTGGCAATCATAACGAGAACCCCACTTCGACCACTTGATAGCTTGTATCAGTTTTTCAAAAACATTTTTATTATTGTTCTTCCTCAGTTGGGACAAGAAATCGGCTGAGAGACTCGATACGCACAAACGCTCTGACGCACTTGCTCCGACACTGTATGTCGTGTTCGAGTTTCAACGGTTTAATTGCGATAGACCATCGGGGTCACAGGTGGGGGCTATAAATGGGCAGCAGGGTAGTAGTAGTCGGTGGAGGGATAGCTGGAATACAGGCAGCTCTGGACCTCGGGGACATGGGCTTCGAGGTGCATCTTGTGGAGAAGACCCCCTCTATCGGAGGTCACATGGCGCAGCTCGACAAGACCTTTCCGACGAATGATTGCTCGATGTGCATTCTCTCACCGAAGATGATCATGTGCGCGGACCATCCGAATATCACGCTTCATACTTATTCAGAACTCGAGGGCGTCGAAGGCGACTTTCCCAAGTTCAAGGTGAAGATTCGCGAAAAGGCCAGATATATCGATGTCAGCAAGTGTACAGGTTGCGGCGATTGCATCGCGAAATGCCCGGTGAAAGTCCCCAACGAGTTCGAGGAGGAGCTCAACCAGAGAAAGGCGATCTATCTCCCGTTCCCGCAGGCCGTACCCAGGAAGGTCACGATTGACGCATCCAACTGCCGCATGATTACTAATAAAAAGTGCGGCGTCTGCAAGAAGGTTTGCAAGGCGGGAGCTGTGGATTTCGATCAGAAGGACAAGGTCATCGAGCTCGACGCGGCCGCGGTCATCATCGCGACCGGATACGAGATGATGGATGTCTCGACTCTCCCCCAGTTCGGATACGGAATCTGCAAAGATGTTGTCACATCAATGCAATTCGAGAGGATTTTATGCGCATCCGGTCCGACCGGAGGGCACCTCACAAGGCCTTCGGACGATGCCGAGCCGAAGACGGTCGCCTTCATACAATGCGTCGGTTCTAGAGATACAAAGACCCACCCGTATTGCAGCAGCGTATGCTGCATGTACGCGACGAAGGAAGCGATTCTCGCCGCCGAGCATTGCCCGGGTATCAAGAGCACGATTTTCTACATGGACATGCGAGCGGTCGGAAAAGGGTTCCAGGAATTCGTTATTCGGGCGAAAAAATCGCATGGGGTAAGATATGTCCATTCAAGACCGGCAAAGTTGCAGCCAGGAAAAGATGGAAACGGGGTTCTTGTCACCTACGAGAAATGGGGGGATAAGGGCGAGACCGTCGCTGAGGAATACGATATGGCCGTATTGTGTCCCGCACTCGAACCGAGAAGCAACCTGGGTATTTCCGAGAAGCTCGATATGAAACTCGATTCAGACGGATTCTTTTTGACGCCTGAGATGCGCCATCCGACCGATTCCACGAAGAAAGGTATCGTGGTGTGCGGATTCGCCTGCTCGCCTATGGATATCCCCGATTCTGTGACACAGGCATCCTCCGTCGCAGCAAGGGTCGCCGAGCTGATCGCGGGAGGTGAATGCTGATGGCCAGAATAGGCGTGTTCATCTGCCATTGCGGTCACAACATTGCCTCAGTCGTCGATGTCGAGAAGGTCACCGAATTCGCAAAGACTCTCCCGGGAGTCGTCTTCGCATCTCATAACATGTACTCATGTTCCGAGGAAGGGCTCGGGTCTATCAGAGACAGCATCGAGGAGAACAAGCTGGACAGGATCGTCGTTGCCGCTTGCACCCCGAGAACACATGAACCGCTGTTCAGAAGGAATTGCGAGCGGGCGGGCGTTAACAAGTACCTTTTCGAGTTCGTCAACATCCGAGAGCACTGTTCATGGATTCATGCAAAAGAACCTGAGGACGCGACCAGGAAAGCGATGAACCTGGTAGCAATGGGCGTCGCCAAAGCCGCGCTGCTCGAACCTCAAACCGAAGGAGAATCAAATGTCGTGCCCGTTGCCTTGGTGATCGGAGGAGGGATATCCGGACTCGCGGCCGCCTCCGCATTGGTGTCACAGGGCATCGAGACGCATCTCGTCGAGAAGGAAGCAAGCCTCGGAGGCATCCTGAGGGATATCGAGGTCATCGGACCGGAGATGACCGAATCAAAGAAGCTCATTGAAGAATTGAAGAGAAGCATCGAATGTTCTCCGAAGGCGCACATACATCTTTCATCCAGAGTGACTGGGTTGACTGGATTCATAGGCAATTTCGAGGCCACCATTAGTAGCGAAAAATGCGACGAGAAAGTGAAGGTCGGCGCGATAATCGTCGCCACCGGTGGCCGCGAGTTCATCCCGAAGGGCGAATACGGATACGGATCACTGCCCGGAGTCATCACTCAACTCGAGCTGGAAAAGATGCTCGCGAAGAAAGAATTCCCCGAGAAGACTGTTTTCATACAGTGTGTCGGTAGCAGGCAGCCCGGAAGGGACTTCTGCTCGAGGATGTGCTGCAACACGAGCATCAAGAATGCCATCAGGATAAAGGAAGCGAAGCCGGATGCGCGGGTCTCCGTACTCCATAGAGATATCATGAGCTACGGCACACTGGCCGAACGCGTGTACATGGAGGCCGCGGAGAAAGGTGTGCGCTTCATGCGCTATAGTCTCGAAAGGATTCCGATGATCAAGAAAAAAGATAGTGGATTGTCGGTCGAGGTATACGACGAGACTCTTGATGAGGTGATCCAGCTAGATGCCGACAACGTCGTCCTCGCGACCCCGATGGTTCCGATAGACGATGTCAAGGACGTTGCGATGCTTCTCAAGGTGCCTGTAGACAAATACGGGTTCTTCCTCGAGGCGCATGTCAAGCTTAGGCCTGTTGAATTCGCCACCGAAGGAGTGTTCATCTGCGGCACTGCAAGATGGCCGAGCCAGGTGTCGGAATGCATCGCACAGGGACTGGCTGCCGCGGCAAAAGCGTCTGTCCCGATCAGGGAGGGCAAAGTGGTTATCGAGCCCATCACTGCATTTTCCGATTCCGAGAAGTGCATCGCGTGCGGCAATTGTGTCATCGCCTGTCCCTATGAGGCTATCGAGATAGTCGAGATAGATAGCAAGAAACAGGCAAAGGTCAACGAGGCACAATGCAAGGGATGCGGCAACTGCGTGGCTGCATGTCACAATGACGCGATGCAGCAGAAAGGCTTTGGGACAAGGCAGCTCGGGGCGATGATCGACGCGCTCATCAAGAACGCGCTGGAGGTGTCGGAATGAGCGAGTTCAATCCGACCATTCTCGCATTCTGTTGCAACTGGTGTTCGTATGCGGGTGCGGACCTCGCGGGCGTCAGCAGGCTACAGATGCCGCCGAATGTTCATGTCATAAGAGTCATGTGTAGTGCCGCCGTTAAGCCTGAATACGTTTTCAAGGCACTTTCTCAGGGGATAGACGGTGTCCTTGTTCTCGGCTGTCATATTGGCGATTGTCATTATATGACAGGCAATCACAGGACAGCCAAGAGATTCCCTCTCGCTCAGAAAATATTGAACGATGTAGGGATTGATGAAACACGCCTCAAGCTGGACTGGGTAAGCGCGGCCGAGGGCGAGAAGTTCCAGCAGGTCATAACTGAGTTCGTCGGAGTTATCAAGAAGCTCGGCCCCAACCCGCTTAGGGAGGTGAAATTTTGAACGAACTCGGAAAGAAGCTGTGCGATATCGCCTTCGACAAGCAGAAGGCGGATTATCTGCTCGCCATGAGAGAAGAGAGCGGCAATGTCGCACCGGTGTTCATCTCGAAGGGCGAGGACATAGGCGAGGCGAACATAGATTATCCATATCAGCTCGTCACGATCCTCAGCAGGATATATCCCTGGCTGAATAAGGGCAAGATTGCGATTGTCGCGCGCAGATGCGACGAGAAAGCCTTGAACGAAACCATCAAGCGCGGACTGTTCGATGGAAACCGTATCGCCGTCATCGGGCTTGCTTGCAGTAAAGAACAGATCAAGAAATGCAGATGCAACGACCCCGTTCCAACTAAAGTGGATATCGGCGAGCCGAACAACGGCGTCAATACCGACGAGCTCATGAATAAATTGCAGAGGATATCACCTGAAGAACGAATGGATTTCTGGGTAAGGCAGTTCAAGAAGTGCAACAAGTGCTTCGCCTGCACGACGAACTGTCCGGTCTGCTTCTGCGAAGATTGCGTCTTGGAGGAGCGGACTTTCGTCGCGGAAAAGGGCATCCCGCCAGGACTATCCTTCCACATGATCCGCACGTTCCATCTCGCGGACAAGTGCATCGAGTGTGGCGAGTGCGAAAGGTCCTGCCCGGTAGATATTCCGCTTCTTACCCTGAGGAAGATGGCGCTTAAGGACATCAAGGATCTTTACAATTTCAAGCCTGGAGACAGAGAGACTGCCAGTCCGATGCTCACGACTCTTGAGGGCGAACTGCTGGAGGATGATACGCATGTCTGTTAAGCATGTTCTTACGACCTGCCCTTATTGCGGTTGCGGTTGCAATTTCTATCTGCAGGTCGTCGACAACAGGCTTGTCGGCGTCGTTCCGTGCAAGACGGACGAGATTGGTCAGGGAAGGCTTTGCATCAAAGGATACAATGCCTACGCTTTCGTGCAGAACCCCGACAGGCTGACGCATCCGATGGTAAGGGACGGCCACCAGCTGAGAAAGGCGACATGGGATGAGGCACTGGACAGGATTGTGAGCGAGATCAAGAAAATCGTGTCAAAGCACGGTCCCGACTCCGTCGTGGTCTTCGCCTCCGCGAGATGCACGAATGAGGAGAACTATCTGATGCAGAAATTCGCGAGAGCGGCGATCGGGACGAACAACGTTGACCATTGCGCTCGACTTTGCCATGCGTCAACGGTCGCAGGACTCGTTTACTCGTTCGGCAGCGGCGCGATGACGAACTCGATACCCGAATTCGAAAATGCCGACTGCATCCTTGTCACGGGATCGAACACTCTTGAGACTCATCCTCTGATCGGTGCAAGAATAGTCAAAGCTCTGTACAGCGGCGCGAAGGTGATAGTCGTCGATCCAAGGGAGACGCCGCTTTCCCGGCTCGCACAACTGAGCCTTCACCAGAAACCTGGAACTGACATCGCTTGGATACACGGGATCGCGAATGTCATAATCAGCGAGGATCTCGTCGACAAGGAGTTCGTTGCGACGAAGACGAAGCATTTCGAGGAGCTGAAGAAGGTCGTGGCCGAATACACTCCCGAGAAAGTCGAAAAACTCACCGGTATTCCGAAAGAAAAACTCATGGAAGTCGCGAGAGTGTACGCGAAATCGAAGAAGTCGATGATCGCGTACGCCATGGGTATCACACAGCACAGCAACGGCACGGCAATCGTGAAATCGTTGGCGAACCTTTCGATGCTCACGGGTCATATCGGAAAGGAATCGACCGGTGTGAATCCTCTCAGAGGGCAGAACAACGTCCAGGGAGCCTGCGACGCGGGTTCTCTTCCGAATTTCTATCCCGGATACCAGCTTGTCGCGAATGGGGACATGAAGGCCAAATTCGAGAAAGCATGGGGGCAGACCTTATCCGACAAGCCAGGTCTGACGATAACGGAGGCCATTGAGAAAGCGGCCACAGGAGAGATCAAGGCTGTAATAACGTTCGGAGAGAACATGATGATATCAGACCCGGACATCACGCATGTGGAAAAAGCCCTGAGCAATCTGGAATTCTTCGCTGTGGCTGATATATTCCCGACGGAGACATCGAAATTCGCCCATGTCGTATTGCCCGCCGCGTGCTATGCCGAAAAAGATGGGACATTCACTAACACCGATCGGAAAGTCAGACGCGTGAGAAAAGCTGTCGATGGTCCCGGGGAAGCATTGCCCGATTGGGAGATTGTGTGCGAACTCGGACGGAGATACGGTGCACAAGGTTTCGATTTCAACTCGGTATCAGATATTATGGACGAGTTCGCATCCGTCGCCCCGGCATACGGTGGCATCAGCTTCGATCGTTTAGAGAAGGAGATGCTCACCTGGCCCTGCCCTTCAAAGGATCACGCCGGGACGAGGATACTGCATGTAGGCGGATTCAAGATCGGTAAGGGGCAGTTCGCGCCCGTGAGTCACGAACCGCCCGCGGAAGAGCCCTCAGAAGATTATCCGATGATACTCACGACCGGCAGGAACCTGTTCCAATATCATACGGGGACCATGACGCGGCGCACTCCGAAGCTCGAGCGAGAATCCCCGGAGCCTTATGTCGAAATCCACAAAGCGGACGCGAAACCGCTCGGAGTCGAAGATGGCGACAGGGTGAGAATCTCATCGAGAAGAGGGAGCATCACATTGGCGGCACGCGTGACGGACCGCATAACAGAGGGAGTGATTTTCGTACCGTTCCACTATGCCGAGGCCGCAGCAAATATGCTCACGAATCCTGTATTAGACCCAATCGCGAAGATCCCTGAGCTGAAAGTCTGCGCAGCAAGAGTCGAAAAAGCCTGATGCTCCTTGAAAGATAATTATTGGCCAGGAAGAATCCATCGACGGATATCGACTCCCTGGACGTGTCAGTTCATTCCTTTTTCTCTTCGGGCTTGCATTGCTCCGGGCTGCAGTATCCGGCCGCGCCGACGGCTATCGTCCAAAAGACGAGCCAACAGGACAACATCAGGCTCAGACCCGCGTTCTCGCTCAATCCCGCGTTGGCGAGCCTTGTCTCCATGACTCCGCTCCCGATGCTCTCGTTTGTAATGACCTGCATCACATAGAACCCGACAATGGTCAGCATCGTGAGAACAAGCATCAAGACGATGCCCAACTTCCTCTTGCCGAGTTTCCAGTCGCTCGGGAATGTCCCGAAGTGCGCGATGAAAATCACACCCCAGATCAGCCAGACCGACGCATCGACCGCGACTTCCGGTATCGCCGCGCCTGCAAATTGGAATACAATCTCTATTATTGCCGTGACGACTAGGATCGTCATAAGGCCGTAGAATTTCTTGTAGAAGTTCTTGTTCGCCTTGTCGCA
>JAOUEZ010000212.1 GCA_029858465.1 Thermoplasmata archaeon
TTGCTGGACTTCGGGCTGCATTAGACGCGAAGGGAGAGAGCGATTTCACAGTAGTTGGCTTTGCGGGTGATGGTGGGACCGCCGACATAGGTCTTCAGGCTTTGTCTGGCGCTGCAGAGAGGGGCGCGGACGCCATCTATGTGATGTATGACAACGAGGCATACATGAACACGGGGATTCAGAGGAGCTCCTCGACGCCCGAAGGGGCATGGACAACCACGACCCCTGGCGGGAAGAAGCAGTACTGGAAGAAAGAGGTCAAGAAGAACATGATGGAGATAATGGTCGCTCATCATATCCCGTATGCCGCGTCTGTCAGCGTCGGTTTTCCGGAGGATTTCGTCAAGAAGATACAGCAGGCGAAGAAGGAGAAGGGGCTGAGGTTCATACACGCCTTCAGCCCATGCCCGCCAGGGTGGAGGCATGACCCCGCCAAGACGATCGAGATAGCGAAGCTGGCGGTGGACACGCACATCTTCCCGCTGTTCGAGGTCAGGCACGGCAAGTACATCATCACGCGCAAGGGGAAAGGACTGCCGGTCGATGAATATCTGAGGCGGCAGGGCAGGTTCTCACATCTGACCGCCGACGATATCCAGAAGATACAGAAGAATGTGGACATCAACTGGGAGTTATTGATGCGCACCGCGAGCGTCATGACCGACGAGATCTATTGAACCATCATGACGCGATATTTTCCGAAGCCCACGAGCACTTTCCAGTAGCCCCTCAATCTGGCGTCGATTTCCGGGTCGCCCGTGTCGATCCTGAGAATTTTAAGCCTGCTCAGTTTCGAGGGCGTCGCAATGATCATAATATCCTCGTTCTCGACGGACGCTATCACTTTGGCGGAGAGCTGAAGGTTCCCCCTGCCGAAAATGAATCCTTGCCCGCCTATCGGCGTGACGACCGTTCGCCTTTTGTCATATTTTTCAAGGAGTTCTAAGATCTTCTTCTCGTCAAGCTCTTTACCAATCTCCTCTCCGTCCATAATCGCATTGACACCCAGCTCGTTCTTGTTAATCCCCATCTGTTTGGATATCGACGAGATCGTGCTCCCGGTACCAAGCAGATATAGTACGTCCTTCTCAATGGATTGAACGAAATATCCGACCAGCTCCTCGATTTCGTCTGTCTCGGAGGACCTGTCCGTTGGCGATTTCCTCGACTGCATCAGATCGGAGACATCTGGCACGATTGCCGTGCCATAGAGCTTTGCGGAGACCCTGCCAGACCTGAACTCTTCCTCATCCACATCCATCACTTCACGCTCGATGATGTTGCGCAGCTCGAAGAATATCTGAACCGCCTGGCCAACCTCTTCCGGCGTGTTGACGAATACGGAGGAATGCATCTTGACGCCTGACGGGATCCCCAAGATTGGCGCCTCTTTGCCGATGGCGGAGAGAATGTCCCTCGCCGTCCCGTCGCCGCCCACGAAAATGAGCAGATCAATCCCTTTGGCAAGTAGCTCCTTGGATATCCTAATCGTGTCCTCGGCCGTTGTTTCCTCAGGTGCGTCGAGAAGCTCCATACGGCCGATGCCGGCTTTTTCGAGAGCCCCCTCTCCCATTTCGCCTGAAGCGCTCAGGAACTCGATATCCCCGAAACAGGGCTGTACCTTGATGGAATTCAATGCCTGCTCCGCTCTCCTTTGAGATATGGGCTTGGCATTCATCCTGTCAAAATCCTCGCGAGTAAAGCCGTCGCTCCCGCCCAATCCTGCGGCTCCTCCCCTGCCGGCCAAAGGGTTGACAATAAAACCGATCCTCATGCTTTCCTCTCGTAAATCCGAGATGGGAATGGCTTTTCGACTTGTAATCTGTTATGACAAAAGAGAGGACGGCGGGGAGGATGCCGCCGTCAGATAAGAATGATGGCGAATCCGGCTCTTCAATGGAAGGACATGTCGTTCCATTGGTATTCGAACGGAAACTCGAGGCTCGGGGTCAGAGAGGCATAGGTTGCGGTCACTGGCATCTCGTCGACGACCGCCTCGTGCTCATATGCCACGATGTCCTCTAAGGAGGTGAATCCTCCCGAGACCTCGTCCATTAGGTCGGATACATATGAGCCAGAATGTTCCCAGACCTTCTCGATTATCTTGACTATCGATTGGTCAGTCACCTTTAACGCTGCGCTGAGGCTCATCGAAGCGCAGATGCCGATCAAGTTGTCGTTGTCGAGCGGCACCGTGACATTCGCCGCTTCCTTCAGCTCCTCGAGAGCATCCAATGCGATTTTTCTCCTGTTCCCTTCGATTGAGAATGGTAGTACTGGCACGGCAAACACCACCGCGCCCTCTTCGCGCGCTATCCTGGCGACCACGGGTGCCGCGCCAGATCCCGTACCTCCGCCCAGACCGGCGACAAGGAAGACTATCTCGT
>JAOUEZ010000213.1 GCA_029858465.1 Thermoplasmata archaeon
AAGCGTGAACAATTGGTCATCTCCGCCAACATCGAAGAGACCGATCCTTGCCCCGCAGTCAAGCCAGCCGTGCGCATAATTGATGCACGCGAAGGCGTTCACCATATCGCCCTTCTTTCGAAAATCCGTGGCATCCGACCTGTAGCTTCGCGCCATGCTCAGGAAATCCTCTGCCAGCTTGCGCAAATAGGATTTCTCAGGTACTGCAATTTTCAGCTTGCTCAATGCATTATCTGTGATGGAAAAATATTTCGTGAGATTATCCTCTGTGATCTCGCTTCTGGTCAAGGCCCTCACATCCTTCTCGAGGGGATGACCTCTATGCTCTCGCCGCCATGCCTTGTCTCTCTCGGTCGAATATCGACGAACAGGGGCATCGATGTCCCACCCCCGGTAACAAGCGCGGTCCCGATCGGAAGCCTTTGTATCTCTTCTTCCATCGCCTCTGTTAGACCTTCAATCGATGCGGAGATTGCCTTAAGATCGTTCGGGTTGAGAACCTTCAGTATTATCTGCGTATTGCATTGGCTTAGGACGTTCTTGTCAACCTTTGCTGGCCTCTGACTGATGATTGTCATCCCGAGGCCGAATTTTCTCCCCTCTGATGCGAGGGTCCTCAAAATCTTTGTGGAGCAGGCCTTGCCCTGCTGCGGGCAGAAATTGTGCGACTCCTCCACGATGAGCATCATGGGAGGCACCTTGTTCGCCTTTCTGAGTTCGAAGAGGCTGGTACACATCCTGTTGACGACGAGCTCTTGGATGTCAGGAGCCGCTCCCTTGAGATTGATTATTGTAGTCTTTCCTTTTCGTACAAGCTCATCTATTTTGGTGCCCTTGTCGGCGAATATCTCAGTCTCCTGGAGATACTCGAGCTCGCTTACGAGCGTAGACACCTGCTGGTCATCGCTTGCAAGAAGCACGTCCGTGATATCCTTAAGAGAGAAATCGCCCTTGGCCTCCTTGAGCATCTCGATTGCCTTTCTTAACATTGTCAGGTAAGTTCTTACATTCTTGATGTTCGTAAGGGACAGGATGTCCCTGGCGTCCAATGAACTGAGCGTGAATCTCAATGGCTTCGCATCCTTGTTTATTGTCAAGTTCGCGGCGAACTCGATGATCTTGTCGGAATATCCTCTGGTGTGCACCCCGAAATTCCTCGACGTCTTCTCCGATTTACCCCTCTCTCCGAGCGTGTGATATTCCCCGTGAGGATCTATTACAACGGTCGTGACATCGTGTTTCATGAGCTCCTCGATCAGAGCCCCGCTGCAGTAAGATTTGCCGGCACCGGTCATGGCGAGTATGCTGACATGCTTCTGCACCATTCTGTTGATGTCCAGCTCTATCCGGATGTCATGTCCCGAAAGAAGGCCGATGTATGCCCCTGTATCCGTATTTTCCTTCAGGCCGATGATCTGTCGAATCAGATCATCGTTGGCCCGGTAGACCTTGCTTCCTGCCTTGAGTGGCGTTCTCGGGCTCTGCAGGAGGTTTCTTTCGTCGCGGTACCCGATCAGGGAAACATGTCCCACTTCTTTCTCCTCGATGTCAATGCCCTTGGACAACTCAGGAACCTTAGACAATGTGAGGTCGGTCAGCCTTTCAATCTCGCTAATCTGGCCCAGGATCCAGCCGTTATGCTCGTGCTTGGTCTGAACATATTCGAGCTTCTCTATCTCCCCAGTGAGCATGATGTTGAAATTTGTGGTGCCGACATTTCCATAGATTATGCCTATCTCATTAAGACCCGGTTCGGACCGAGCCACATGTCTCGAAACATGCGGTTTTTCCTCCCTGACCGCCGGCTCGGCTGCAGGCTGAGGCTCGGCCTCTAAAATGGCCTCAGAATCCTCAGAGGCATGAGAGTACTCTGTCTCGGAAATAGGCTCGTTCACTTGCATCCCATCGCAGCACTTCTATCTCTGACTTAATTTATAAATATTGTTCCGACGGCAATTTTCCGGTTATAAATTTCAGAAGCTCGTTTTTAATCCTCAAAGCTCTACCAGCGAAGGCTTTTCCAATTGCTTTAGCCGGATCCGCTCCATCTCGCCACCGAATTCGTGTGTGGTCAGATTTCCAGAGAGATACCTGACCAGCAGCCGAGTAGCTTCAATTGGGAGGCCGTCCGCGATCTGAATATCTGGCAAGAGAACCGCAAGAGGTCCTTGTGGGAACTTTTCAAGCTGTTCATCGAGAAGTTCCTCCATAGAGGGATTATCATAGTAATCTCTCATGGCGAACTTGCTCGAATCATGCCCCTGAAGACAAGCGGATGCGGCATAGGATAGCCCAGATTTTCTGCAAATCGTTGAACCCCAATTCCTCGAGTATTCTAAAGCAGTGCAGGTATAAGGCATTCTATTAAGTTTGATGGATTAGAAAT
>JAOUEZ010000215.1 GCA_029858465.1 Thermoplasmata archaeon
CGGCATGGATGCTAGCAGAATAATCGAGATGTTTTCGACCGCGCCCGACTTTGATGTGGGCAAGAGCGAATATCAGGTTAGACACATCTCCGGGGAGATTTCTGGGACGGAGTATACCCCTCCCGAGTGCGCGACGATGAAGAGCTACGGCATATGCTATAACCCCGATTCTCTCTGCGAAAAAGAATGGATGACGCATCCGCTGAAATATTATCGCGCGCAGAGGAGGAGGCCGCGCTCAGGGGCCAAGTCCGCGCCAAGCTCTGACAAAACGCTGGGTCGCGGTGACCGTCGAAGCGATGATGAAAATGATAAGGAGCAGGTCTAGCAGAGTGATGCTGAGTCCTGAGGATATCTCAAACGACCCCTGATAGTAAACCTCGAAGAGATATTGCAATATCACGAATATCATGAGCAGGAGAATCCTCTCCGCGCGGCCTAATATTCCGCCATAATCTCTCTGCAATCCGAGGGCCTGGCTCTGAGTCCCCATGTAGCTTGCGATCATGATTGTGCCGAGAGCTATGATTCCTATTCTCAAATCCGCAAATCCGCTGAGGGAAATCCCCGCTATTATCAGGAAGTCTGCAACACGATCTATCGCATGATCTACCAGGTCTCCTCTTGGTGAGATTTTCCCGGTGATCTTCGCCACCTTGCCATCGATCGCGTCGAAGAACCCGTTTAGCAATATTAGTACAAATCCTATCAATAGCTCGACGGGATCGTCGAGAATTATCATCACCGTGAAGAACACGGCAGCGCAGAGGAGCGAAATTATCGATAGAGCGTTAGGAGAGATGCCAGAGAAGGCTTTTGCTATGGGGCCGAGCAAAGAATCGACCTTTCCCCTATATCGGTTCAATACCAATCCAGGACCTCCTTGCTCCAGTCGATATTCCCAGGTCTGTATTTGCGTCTTTCTCCTGCTATTATCTCCCTGATAGCCTCCGCGACTTCATCAGGGGACATCTTCGTCGTATCTATCTCTAATATCTCGGCGTCGGTGTCCTCCGCCTCAATCAATATCACATCGACAGCTTCGGCTTCCAAATTCTCTTGTATCTTTTCTTTCGACCAATTTTTCTTTTTCAATCGTTCTTTAAGCATCTTCGGAGAGCATCGGAGTATTATTGCAATATCCGGGCCCAGCAAGTGCGCAAGATGTCCTTCAATTATTCTTATCCCAGTCATCATAGGCAGAAGTCCCTTCAAGATCGATATATCCACATCGATTGAGTCTCTTTCTTCGTCAAATTGAAATCTCTTGGAATTCTTCCTGATTAGCTCGTTCAAATCGATTACTTGATATTCCTTGAGCAAGGCACAGACTGTCGATTTACCCGTGCCTGGTGTGCCTGTAACAGCTATAGAAGTCGCTTTTCCCATTCTGTTCCGTGATGTCAATTCGTTGATAAATCTGCATTGCTCTCATATTTTCGAGGAAAAAGACAACTCGACTTTTACATTTGTAACGGCTTCTATCTATCCCCAGGAAATCGCAGGCTCATAATTGCAGATATATTATTGTACAGTATAGAAGACAATTCTGATTCAATAAGGGAGTTACGCAGGTTAAATGGCGCATTCCCCTTCAAATCAGGTATTTTGAATTCGTATCCGATATCGACGTCGAGAAGGACAAGATTATCGGCCGGAGCCAATCCGATTCTCCTCAATCTGAAACTTTCCGGAGATATATCTGTGATTTGCGCTGAACCTTTCCCGACCTCGTTCAATGCCCAGACTATTCTTCTTACTTGATTCCAGAGGAAACTCTCCCCCTTTATCCTGATCTCTATCAGCATACCTTTCTTCCGAATTCCAACTCTGCTTATTCTTCTGATCGGATTTCTTTTTTCGGCTCTTGCATATTTAGTAAAATCATGTTCTCCGACGAAACACCTGGCAGACTCTCTCATATTGGAAATGTTCTGCCCTATGTCGGGCAGATAGTACGCGTATTCCCTGTTGATTGCGTGTCTCACATTGAATCCCATGGGGATTATCGCCGTGCCTGTGCACCATATGTCCTTCAATTTCGAGTTCAAGGCGCCTGCCAGCCGTTCCTCTCTGAAGGAAGTATCGATCGATATCACATTCCCAACAGCGCTGACACCGCTGTCCGTTCTTGAACTGCACCGATAATTTGACGATTTAGGATCGCCAATCGCTCGGATATTCCTGAGGGCAGTAATGATGTCCCCCTCGACGGTCCTCTTATTTGGTTGTCTCTGGAAACCATTGAATTTCCTGCCGTCATAGGCTATCCTTAATGCTATCCTTTGAAGCATCGCCACTCAGATATATTCCCTCAATATCTACGTGTTGGTCGCGTATATGCCAGAAATCTGCGTGATTC
>JAOUEZ010000214.1 GCA_029858465.1 Thermoplasmata archaeon
GTCCCTCCTAACCCGCTCTCATCAGTTCCATCACTGAGGATTCTATCTAAGACCCTGTCTGCGATATTTTGATTGATCCCATATGCGGCAACGGGCACTCCTCCTCCAATAGGCTTCCCCATTGTAATGATATCCGGTTTCAACCGATGTTCTCTTGTATATCCGCCAATCCCGCAACAGAGAGTATGGGTTTCATCGATTATGAGGACCGTACCGTATTTTCTTGTCAGGTCTCGAAGTCCATCGTGATATCCTTCATCAGGCAGTACGATTCCTCTATTCGTCATTGCAGGTTCCGCCAGTACGCAGGCTACATCTTCCGGCTCCAAGGCTTTTTCCAGTGATGAGGGGTCATTGAATTCAATCGCTTTCGTCGTGATTTCTGGATCGATAGGGGGGCCAATGTTCCCCCCTCTAGGAACCACCTTTCCGTTCCTGATGTCGATGAGTGCCTCATCGACGGAGCCGTGATAGCAGCCCCCAATGACCAATATCTTCTTCCTGCCGGTGACCTCCCTCGAGAGTCTTATCGAAAAACGGTTGGCGTCTGTCGCGGTCATGCATATCTGCCAGTATGGAAGACCGAACCTTCTTCGGAGCTCCTCGGCCACCCATACAGAGTCTTTTGTCGGGAGCATCATCGTGATACCTTTTCTGACCTGTTTGACGACAGCATCCGCAACGGGCTTTGGGGAATGCCCGAACATGGAGCCAGTGTCGCCAAGGCAAAGATCCAGATATTCATGACCATCAATATCGGTGATGCGCGCCCCGTGAGCTTCCTTAACAAAAATGGGGAACTCACCAGCCCATCTCACCATCCAGTTCATCGGGACCCCGGCAAGCATGGACCTCTTTGCCCGCTTGAATAGCGCTTTCGATTTTGGGTGTTCCTTGATGAACGCTGAGTTCTCCTTCTTCATTAGCTCGGTTATTCTATCGCGGTCGATGACTCGCATGACTATCACCGAATATTTCCTATGAGCGAATCGGATGATTGATACAAATAATATCAGGGAGGCCGAACAGTATTTCTGAGAGTGCGGGCTATTATTGCTTGCAATCGATTGATGAGGGGAGTTAATTCAATGCCAAGCAAGCTAGTAGAGGGGGCGACGGCTCCGGATTTCGCTCTGAGATCTCAGACGGGTGAGAATGTCAGATTGAACGATTTTATTGACAAGAAAGTAGTTGTTTTGTATTTCTATCCGAAGGATTTCACGCCCGGCTGCACGACCGAGGCCTGCACATTCAGGGACAGCTATGAGGACTTCAAGGACCTAGGGGCGCAAGTGATCGGCATTAGTTCAGATTCGGTCGAATCACACAAGAAATTTGCGCAAAAATACAATCTGCCATTCCAGTTGCTCAGCGATGAAGATGGGGAAGTCCGAGAGTTATACGGAGCACAAAAATCGGGTGGGTTGTCCACGAGATCCACCTTCGTGATCGATAAGAAAGGCGTAATCAGGATGATATTCTCATCTCAGCTCCAGGCAAGGAAGCACATAGAAGAAGCACTTGGAATAGTGAAATTACTGGTCCAGTGACTATTTGCTCCTCATTCTGCATGAGCGGATACTCTCGAGATCAGAATATATGCCGAAGGCCGTGTCCCTGAGGGTTGGATTATTCCCTGAGATAATGAGCTCTGTATAGATGTCGGTATTGAAGGATACGGAGTTTGATGAGCCCCTGCAGGCATAGAGAGGATCATTGTCGACTACTCTTTCAAGACCAACTTTAAAAATGTGCGATTCGAAATCTGCGACTGATATCTGCCTGACAATGTAGGCCTGGCTGTCCCTAGCAAGGTTTTTTGTCATCTCATAGTTACTCTCAGTTACTGATTGGATTGAGACATCCTCGAATTTGATGTCTGTATTATTCAATGCGTTCGATAGAATAATCAGTTTTGCGGCGGCATCATGGCCTCCGAGGTCGAGCGAGGGATCCGTCTCTGCGATCCCTCGACTCTGAGAATATCTCAAACCTTCCGAGACAGATTTCCCCTGATGAAGATAATCAAGGACAATGTTGGCAGTCGAATTCAATATTCCTCGAATTCTGAGTATCCTCAATTTTGGAAGAGCATCACGAAAGACCGAAAATATCGGAGTCCCATCCATGACAGTGCTCTCGAACCTTAGCAGAGCCTCTTTTCCATCCGACAGCTCCTTGAGCTCCCTCAAACCGAGGGCTATCGGAGCCTTGTTGGCTGTCGCCACATCTTTTCCCTGCGAAAGCACAGTTCTGATATAGCTGATGGCAGGCTCCGCATCGGCGTAGTTACAATGAGTTGCTTCGACAAGGATATCGTAATCACCTTCTTTGAGCCATGAGATGACCTCCTTCGACTCTG
>JAOUEZ010000216.1 GCA_029858465.1 Thermoplasmata archaeon
ACGACAGAATGAGGCTGGAATGGATATCCGCCTCCGAAGGGCAGAAGTTCGCGGAAACGATGCGCGATTTCACCGAGCGGATAAGAGGTCTCGGGCCGAACCCGCTGGGCAAGAGAGGTGAGGCGAGTGGCTGAAGATGTGAGCAAGCTCATCGAGGAGACCGGAGCATTCGATTGCGTCGAGTGCGGCAAATGCACCAGCGTCTGCCCGGCCGCGGTCTTCAACCCAGACTTCGCGCCAAGGCTCATCGTAGTGAAGGCTCTCGAGGGTATCAAGGACGACCCGGTGACTCAGAAGAACATGTGGGTATGTCTCACATGCGAGATCTGCAACGGGATGTGCCCCTACAAGGTGAATTACTCGGGCTTCATACAGGGATTGAGGACTCAATCGTTCTCAGAGGGCAATTTGCCGATCTGTTCTCAGGGCGGGCTGATACATACAATGCAGCGAGTCATGGCGAACGAGAACCTCAGGCAGAACCGACTCGCCTGGCTTACCGACGATCTGAAGGTCACCAAGGACAAGGGAGAAGTGCTTCTGTTCACAGGCTGCGCGTACCAGCTCGGCACGATATACTCGGACAGAATAGGATATCTCAAAGAGGTGCCGCGGTCAGCAGTCAAGATACTGAATGCCGCCGGAGTCACTCCTGTTGTCCTGGAGGACGAGGTCTGCTGCGGCCATGATCTGCTCTGGCTCGGCGACGAGAAGAATTTCTTCAAGCTGATGGACAAGAACATCGAGAAGATGAAGGCGACCGGTGCGAAGAAGGTCGTATTCACCTGCCCCGAATGCTTCAGGACGATGGATATCGATTATCAGGACTTCAGCGGCGATCTGCCGTTCGAGCTGGTCCACATATCCGAGTTCA
The DNA here is from genome assembly GCA_029858465.1 of Thermoplasmata archaeon. GTDB lineage: Archaea > Thermoplasmatota > Thermoplasmata > UBA10834 > DTMW01 > JAOUEZ01. Next base: position 875 of record JAOUEZ010000216.1, read on the forward strand.
TCGCTGACGCGGTCGATGAGGGCAAGCTCAAGCTCGGGAAATTGGATAGGAAGGTCACATATCACGATTCATGCAGGCTCGGCAGACACATGAAGATCTACGATGAGCCGAGGGATGTGCTCGCGGCGATAGAGGGCGTCGAGCTCATCGAGATGGAGCGGTCGCGGGACAAGGCGACCTGCTGCGGAGTGAACGCCTGGGCGAACTGCGACGAGTCCGGGAAGAAAATGCAGATCGACAGGCTGATGGAGGCCAAAAAGACCGGAGCCGAGGCGATGCTCACCTTCTGCCCCAAGTGCGAGATACACTTCAACTGCGCCACGCACAACAAAGTTCCTGTCGACAAGGCGCTCGTGGACATCCCGGTGGAAGATTTCACGAACATGATCGCCAAGGCGATCCAGAAAGACGGTGAATGAGAATGGAAAAGAAAACCCAAAGATACCTGATGATAGAGCTCGCTTGCGACGAGACTCAGTGCAACCCGTGCACATACCCTAACTGTCAAAGATATGTCAGGCATCTTCCGAAGAGCAAGAAACTTACCGCGACGATCAAGCCGATCGCATCAAAGACACTAGAAGTGAAGCTTGAGAAAGAAGCCGAGCCGCAATACCCGCATCATATCAATAGGTACATACTTGCGGAGCTCTCGTGCACGAACGCAAAGTGCTCACCGTGCACGTATCCTAACTGTCAGCGGTTCACGAGATCTAAGAAGGTGAGCGGCAAAGTGAAAGGACCTTCTGTCAGCGTCACCGAGCTCAAAGGCGACAAACAGGTCAAACAGATCATCGATGTTAGAAAATGAATTTGCAGAATTCGTCTAAAAATAATGCAACTATTTCGAGTATTCGAAATCCGAAAAAAACATCAACCAAAGGTTGAACGAAAATGTCGAAAGTAATAAAATGCAAAAGAAGATACCCAAAGAGCCATGTCAGCCTTTCAAGTGCTGGCTACTCACGATTGTCATGTGAAGGCGTATTTAAATCTATATGTTGGGAAGTGAACTGATGGACAAGGCAGTATTGGTGATTGGTGGCGGTATTGCAGGCATTCAAGCCTCGCTGGACCTTGCCGATAAAGGCATCCCGGTCCATATGGTCGAGAAATCACCGAGTATCGGTGGCCGAATGGCGCAGCTTGACAAGACGTTTCCGACGAACGACTGTTCCATTTGCATTCTCGCGCCGAAGATGGCGGACTGCTTCGCGCACCCGAACATCAATGTGATGACCTACTCGGAAGTAAAAGAAGTAAAAGGCAAGGCCGGAGACTTCACGGTTACAGTGTTAAAGAAGACCCGATACGTCGACGAGTCGAAATGCACCGGCTGTTGCGAATGCATCGAGAAGTGCCCGACAAAGATCCCTAATGAGTGGGAACAGGGGCTGGGACAGAGGAGAGCTATCTATCTCCCCTTCATGCAGAGCGTCCCCAGAGTCGTTACGATCGACAGGGAAAACTGCATGATCAAGGA
>JAOUEZ010000217.1 GCA_029858465.1 Thermoplasmata archaeon
CGTTATAAGAATATACCACATTGCCATCTTTATCGGTCACATTGAAATAAGACATCTCGTCGTCTCCAGGTTCCCAATACCACTCAGGATACACCGGAGAGATGATATGATATCCTGGCTTCCCCAGTCCTTTGAAGGTCGCGTTGGTAATATAGTCCTTGTCAATCGCTATTGCTGCTGCTCTGTGCAGGGCGGGATCCAGGCGTGCCGGGTGTTGCTCCCCAGGTGCATCAGAATAAACGTTCCAGTGAGATATTTTTGTGTAGACTGTGCAGGTGAAAATTGAAATGAGAGAGACATTTTCCGACAGGCTAGGATCTTCACTCATCGCGAGATAATCCGATGCGCCTACCTCTGTCGCGTCAAGCTTTCCCGTCTTCAGATCAAGAACAAGCGTTTGTTCCTCAGCATAGAATTTCATGACCAGCTTGTCCATCTCATTCGTTCGATTGTAATAACCGCCGACTCCCTTCCTTACGCCATCTTCCATGAAATCGTAGAATTGGTTTTTCACAAGGGTGACTGATTCTCCCTGAATGATCTCGTTCCTGATGTTTGCGGTGCCAGTGAACGGGCCGGTACCTATTGGCGGATATCCGTCCCACTCCTGTCCGATCCAGGTGTTTGGTTTTCCTTCGAATGCATGCTTCGGCATTATTGGGATTGACAGACTATATCCCCATGAAGCAGGAATCGGATATTTTGAATCGTAATCAGCATAATAGATTCTCACCTTATAGTCATCTATTTTCTCGATATAGTCGATCCATCTCGTGTAGGGTTGATATGCCCAGTATGAGTTGAAAGTCGCACCAATCTGTATGCTTATCGTGAAAAGGACATCATCCGCGTTGAAGGGCACACCGTCACTCCAATATGCGGCATCTGTGAGATTATATTCCCAGATGGACCCCAGAGGCCAATCCGCAGGAGTCGCATTGTGCCCGATTGCGTTGAAATCACTTCCCGAAGTCGCCGCCGTCGGACCGTCCATGAACCACCATTCTTTTGCGAGATTTGGAGTATAGATACCGTCCTCATTCGGATACATCATATAATCATAGACATAAGAATAGAAGAGATAATCAGCATCAAACAACCCGATGTATGGATTGGCTGATGTCATCGCCTCTTGCATTCCTAATGTAAGAACTCTATCTTGATCCGCTGCCATGACTGATCCGGTCAAAGTGACTTGGATTGCCGTCATCAGGAACATGCTCATAATGAACACTGATACGCACATCCTGATCAGATCGCCTGCAGTCGAACGTGGTTTGCTTTCCTCACTAGAATCTTCAGTACATAGATTGGTATCGTTTTCCAAGGGAAACATCCCCAATCCCCCTATGTCGTGGCCTCCTGAGCCCACGACAATTTAACGACTTAATTACACTTGTTGGATATATGAGTTTCGTAAAATCGATATTTTCCATTCCGGAATTGTCGTAGAAGCAATATTTCCAGTAGGGATTTGAGAAATTCACTCCGTTTTTCGAAACTCTTTGGAAACCTGCCGAAAGCAATAGCCACAAATCAGAAGAAATCTGATGAGGAGGAAATGGAGCTCGATAGAGCAATTTGAATTTCAACGATATTTCGGTCCTTTCACTCAATCAAAGCGATTTGCATCTCATTTCCTTACAGAATCTATCGTGGAAGACCTCGGCACCATATTCAAATGCCCTGAGATTCGCCTCTATAGCTTTAGCTGGCACGACTTTAGATATGGACTGCCTCAATGCGTCGAGCTGTATAGGGAACGCCTCCAAGACTGAAATCGCACCGAGCAACACGACATTCTCAGTAAGGGGATTGCCCGCCTTGTTAGCTAGCTCAAGAGCGTCAAGAGAAAGTATGTTCTTTGTGATCTGGCTCAAACGCGATTCGATTTCCTTGAAATCGAAATATTCGCCGGCCTTATTTTTCACAAGGCGTCCAGTATCGCTTATGGGATGCATGATCCGGCTATTCATAAGGGCAATGCCGCCCTCTTTCAGATATTCCAGATATCTCAATGTTTCGAGCGCCTCAAGAGATATTATCGCGTCCGCCATGCCGACAGGGATTAATGGCGAACGCACCCTGGCTCCAATTCGAACATGTATTGAGACCGACCCGGAGCGCTGCGATAAGCCATGTTGCTCCCCTGTTATTGCTCGCAATCCTGAGTTGGCACAGGCGTCACCGATGATATTTGAGAGCAAAACAATCCCCTGTCCGCCGACGCCACATACTATCGCGCTGAATTCCCCGTTCATTTGGGCACCCCCGTGGTCTTGATAGCATTAATGGGACACAATTTGGCACATACCATGCATCCATCACACAGCTCACGAAATCTT
>JAOUEZ010000034.1 GCA_029858465.1 Thermoplasmata archaeon
TGATGATCCGATGGCGTCTTTGAGACGCTTATCCACAAGCATTGCGGGAGATCCACCGAGATCGACGATACCCATCTTTCTGGTGATAATGGAAGTGAAAACATACTGTTTTCCTTGCTTGTCGATCTCGGAAAGCAATCTGACCAAAGCAGTCCCGACGTTACCGTAGCCTATCATTGCAATTTTCATCGGTCGCATCGAATCACAGCTAGACCTTAGAAATAATCGCGGTGTTGAAAAATCTGTCGGGAGACGAAAAATGATTGAATTGAGGAGTTTTCCACTCCTCGAAAGAATTTCACTTCTTCTTCTCTTTCTTCGACGGATGATTTATCTCCTCAAAGACAGGAATATCCAGTGCCGGCAGATATTCGCAGAATTTTACAGGGTCCACGGCCTCGGGAGACTTGACGCCTATCGCCTTGAGCTCTCCTCGAGCCATCATTTCGACAACGACGACGACCGGCATTCCGGTTTGATACGCGGTGGCGTGAATCCCGCTTATCTTGTTTGCTTTCTCATGAGATATCCATGTCCAAGTCCGAATCATGGTATTCTCGCCTTTCATCACTCCGCCGACCTCTGTCAGGACCATTGCGTTCCCTTTATTTTTCCGCTGAGATCGTCCGGTCTTGGCATTGCCGCGACAATGACTTCGAAAGGCACGACTTGCACCCCCCTCACATCCAAGGGTTTGAACGATGTAAGTCCGAGCTTCTTGAGCACTCTTACATAATTCACGAAGTTCTCATCCAGCGTTATCATGAAGTCGACCTTGTTGACCGGTTTTCCAAGATACTTCGGGACGAGCTCGCTCTCCTCATGATCAGTCCTATAGACCTTCAGAGGTCCCATCGGATCAGGAAAATCATAGACCTCTGTGGTTTCAAGTGCGGAGGATCTGCCCCACTTCCCGTCCTCCCAGTAGAGGGGATCCTTGATGACTTCTTCCAGCATCGATTCGGGGGAGAAATATGTGGCGAATTCATAGCCCTCGAGCTTTCCTGTGTCGGCATCTCTAACCTTAACATAATCTACTGACTCCATCCTGTCCGCCGCGCGCTTCGCAAAGAGATCCGAAGCGCCTGGATCTATGCCCATCGAGCAGAGCGCAAGTCGGCCAGCATCCTCGAAGTTCTTGTCATAGGCGAGCTGATCCTCGAACATCGGATGCCCATACTCCTTGTCCCCGTTCGACATATCTACATATGAAGCTCCTCCTTTGAGGCAGCCTTCCATGATCTTGAGGTTCAGAGCGGGAACCGTCCCGTTCACGATTACATCGACCTTTTTTGCGATGCCTGCGACTTGATCAGGATTGGAAGCATTGATCGCCTCAATTGAGATCTTGTCGCTCTTCATTCTCTTCTTGACCGCTTCAGCGCCCTTCGGATTGATGTCAGAAAGAATCAGTTCCGATACATGCGGGCTGATGGCCAGCTTCTGCGCAATTGTCTGTCCTACTCCACCACATCCGATCACGGCTGTGCGCAACTGTTTTGGCATTTTTTATTTCCCCTATTTCAAATACATCAACTTTTCCGGATTTCCTCCGGTCGGGTGGTTATCCAGTACACTCTAATAAATACCTTTCAAAGCGACTTTTCGAGGGCAACTCTTATCATCCCCTCTATAAAGGCTGGTCATGCTGGCAAGCGCAGATTAATGCAAAAAATATATTTTGACGAATAAAAAAGAGGGGGTTTGCAGCTTCAAATTGCGATTTTCAACTTTTCGAGAACCATATTGCTTTGATATTTGGATATAATCAACCTCTATTGAGAATCAATCAGCCTAATTATGCACGAATCTGACAAATTGTTATATTGATGACCCGCAATAGATGTCTATCGGATTCCGGTGGGGTTGAGTCGCTCTGAGGCATCTCAATAAGAAGGTCGTTCTCGTAGGAGATCCCGGTGTCGGGAAAACCTCCATTGTCAGGAGATATATACAGAACGCCTTCGATGACAAATACATTGCCACCATTGGAGTGAAAGTCTCGAAAAAGCCGATGATGATAAGAATCAACGAAGAAGATTTTCGTCTTGATTTGATTATTTTCGATATACTTGGCCAGCACGACTTCCGTAATCTCAGAAGAATGTATGTTGATGGTGCAGATGGAATAATGCTCGTTGTCGATGTGAGCAAGACTGACACGATAGAATCTATAGAAAGCTTCTGGTGCCCCGAGATTGAGAGGATTGTCGGCAAGATCCCAACGGTAGTCATGGGTAACAAGACTGATCTATGTGCCCCTGATGCAGAGGGGGTCTCGTTGCTTCGAATGGTCTCAGGTATCCTGCTCTGCACGGTCAAGCTATGCAGCGCGAAATCCGGAGACGGGGTCGAGGAGAGCTTCATGCAACTTGCCAATGAAATCATTGAGAGACATATCGAACGAGAAAGGGCGAAAAGGAGCGGGGATAAAATAGAAAATCTGAAAATGGCCGCCGATGCGATAATCACTCATTTCTGCGAGCAACAGGAAAACAAGGAAGTTGCGATTGAAACATGCGAATCGCTATTCAGAGATGCAGACTTCGTTCCTGAGAAACCGACTAAGGATTCCTTGATTGCCGCAATCGATTTACTCGAGGAACAGGACAAGACGCTCTTCGGAGACTCTATTGCCAAGAAGAATAAAGACGAGCGCCTCAAATTCGTGGCGAATGTATGAGACCTCTTGCAACTTGATAATAACAAATAGATGGCCGACAATCCGCATATCATGTCTGAAGATGATTTGAATGTAGAGGTCAGATTATCTCAAATCGACAATTACAAGTTCCTTGTTGATTTCGGGTTGCCGAATGTTGATAAACTAAAGGTGGACGAGGATCCTCCATTGGGAAAAGGGGAAGGGGCAGATCCATCAAGGCTCCTGGGCGCGGCCATTTCGCAATGCATGCTATCGAGTTTGCTCTTCTGCATTCAGAAATCGAGAGCTCGAGTCGATAAGCTTGAATCTGTCGCCACTCTGCATTTTGGAAGGGACGAAGACAAGCGACTCAGAATAATCAAGGTTGATTTGAAGATAACTGCGAACGTCCCAGAGTCCGAGAAAACGAAAATAGAAAGATGTCTGCCGATTTTTGATAAATTCTGCACGGTATCACAGAGTGTGAGGAAAGGCATACCTGTCGATCTAGAAGTCAAGTTGAGCAAAACGGAAAAAGGAGGTGCGTAAATGCCTGTTGTGATTGTCAACATGTATGCGGGCAGGGACAGGGAGACAAAGAGAAGGATCGCCGAGGGAATCACTGAGGTCTTCGAGAAAGAAAATGTCCCAAGAGATGCAGTCACAGTTATCATGAACGATGTCCCCAAAGACAATTGGGCGAACTCGGGCAGACTGGCCTCGGACTTACAAAAGTGTGTTGATGCTCCTAATCAAAAGGCTTAAGTATTTGTCAGACTATATGTCAGACAAAGGGATGGGAGCTTATGAGCACACCTGAAGCAATAGTTCAGAAACCGGCTGCAGATTTTCCGAACGTAGTATTTGCAAGAAGACTCAAGATGACCCCTGAGCTTCTTTCGAGGTACGAAGATATGAAGATCTTTTTGGATCTTCGTGAGAATCGCCAGAAGATAGAAAACGTTAACTCAAGCTTCAATGAGGAAGCCGATTACAGCTGCATCGAACAATCGGAAATTGATGATATAATCAATGACATTGAATACATGATCAAGACATTGGCCGAGATCTAATTCCGATCAATTTCGAATAAGTTTGATGGTGAATCTGGCTGTCATCGATTGATAATCTGATGGTAACGCTTAAATATTTGGTCTGACAATATGTCTGACATATCGAAGGGATGGGGAACATGTCAGTAATAGATGAGATATTCTCAGCAGCAGATAAGAGAGGTCTGAGCCTGGCCGAGTACGTAAAGCACACCTACAGGGGCAACAAACTAAATGTATTGGAGCTGAACATTAAAACTCAGCTTAGCTCGCTGAAGGAAGACATATCTGATTTCTGGCAGCAGGAAATGGAAATCCAGGATGTCGGTGAGAATCTGATGCATATCAGCAATGAGAAGCTCGACCTAATGCAGGCTAGAGTCAGAGAGAATCTCAAGAGGAAAATAGACGAACTGGACAACTTCATAGAACCCGAATCTGGCGAGGAAAAAATATCCTCGGATCCTCAGCAGGATCTCCTCGAAGCGTAGAAGGCAGTCGGCCGTTTTCGGTATACGCGTTCCTTTGCATCATAGGTATCAAAAAGCGATTTATTAGTCCCCAGAAGTGTTTCAGTCCTGCCCAGAACCATGAATCCATCGTTCGTCAAGGAGTTATAGAGGCGCATGAAAATATCAGAGTGCCCCTCTTTTGAGAAATAGATGAGCAGATTTCGGCAAAAAATGACGTTGAAAAATTTGGGTATCCGATCTGTGAGCAGGTCCATTCTCGTCATTGTCACCATTTTTCGTATCTCTGGCTTGACCTGGTAGAGATTTCCTTCGTGCTTGAAATATTTTGACTTTATGCTCGCAGGGACATTCTTCAAATGGTCTTCAACATAAATGCCGTCCTTGGCCTTCTCAATGCAATCCGGATCTATATCGGCGAGGAGTATAGAAATCGAATAATTGTTTATTTTTGTGCCAAGTGCTTCGTGCAATTTGATTGCGATGCTATAGGCCTCTTCTCCGGATGCGCCGCCGGCGGAGAGGAAACGCAGAATTTTAGCATGTGTGTATTCTTGTGAGAGGATCAGCTCAGGGATGATTTTTTTCTCAAATAAATCGAAGACAGGTGGGTCTCTGAAAAATTCCGTGACGTTTATCGCAAGCACATCTATCAATTTAGAATACTCTTCGTGATGACTTTCCAAAAATCTGCAGTATTCACCCAGATTGTCGATTTCTAGTATTCTAAATCTGCTATTCAGTCTTCTGAGCAGGAAATTTTCCTTATAGCTGGATAGATCCAGACCCCGCTCGTTCCTGACAAGGGTCATTAGCTTTTCAAAAGCCTTCTCAGCCACATGACCTGAATACGCGCGCATTCTAAAAAGGATTGCACTAGGAACATCCGAGACAGCAATAATCTGGCCATAATAAATGACAGATGGCCACTCCCCTGAGCAACTGTTATCATGTCTGATATTCATACCCTATTGAATTTAAAAGACGGGTGAAGATAACTGATTCCTAATATGGACAGCATGCTGACTCCCGTAGATGGGAAATTGAGGCCTTGTCATAGCGGTTATCGATTCAGTCCCGATGAGTTCATTCAATCGGGGGATGAATCGAATCAAATCCGCCTTGCGTGTTCATCACGAATAAATGGAAAAACCAGGAACGGTTGGGTGCTATAGATGGTCGAAATTGGACTGAGAGGCAAATTGATGGTCATTTTCCTTGCGGTTTGCCTGATACCAGTGGGAGCAATCGCATTGGTTTCAATGAACAATCTTAACTCGTTAAACAACCAATCCCAGATACTGTATTCACACAATCTAAAGGCAATAGAGACCCTCGATGAGATGAAAGGATACATGATCGCTGTACATCTTCCTTTCAACGATTACATCCTCAAGGGATATCTGAACCGATCGATAACGACCCTTCAACAGGACATTCAAGATATGAATTCGGCAGGACTCCTTTTCGGCAGTGCGCTCGGAACTTATCAGCGCAATTACACTCTTTCTGAGGATGATATCCTGCGTGACATGCTCCAAAGACATGGTGAGGCGAGTCTCGTTACTCTGGAAACCACTTATCTTGGCCAAGTCGTGAGCTATTGGGGAATATACGAAACCAAAAGAAAAGCCTGCATGAATCTCGCAAACCTCCCTACCACCGGCCTCACTCCAAGCGATATTCAGAACCGGACGAATGATGTTTTCCAATTGGCGTATGACGCGTCAAACAATTATTCTGCCTGTGCGGACTCTCTTGAACAAATAATCGGAATAAGGACGGAAGTAGCCCAAATCGCGAACGAGGAAGCGGATGATCTCTTTAGGGTCACAATCTTCGGCATAATCGCAGGCGTTGGCGTAATAGTACTTGCGATAATCTTCGCAGCCTACTATATTTCCAGAAAGACGACCGAACCGATCGTGGCCATGGCAAAGATTGCGAACGACATCCAGAAGGGGAACCTTTCTCCCGAGATTGACCTCAAGGAGACTCCCGACGAGATTGGAGAGATGGTTGTTTCATTCAAGAAAATGGTCGATACCACTTTCGCGCCGATATATCGTCTTAAGGAGACCGCAGAGACGGTTGCGATGGGTGATCTTTCGAAGGACCTCGCGCTCGAGGCTAAGGGAGACATTCAGAGACTTGTCGTATCGTTCGAGATGATGCTGAACAGCCTGAGGAGCCTTGTGATGGATGTCAGGGAGACATCATCGCTTGTATCATCGACATCCGACAACCTCGCATCAATCTCTGAGGAGATGAATGCGACAACGGAGGAGGTTTCTACTGCCATACAGAAAATCGCCGCCGGCGCGCAACACCAGGCGGAAAGAATAAAAGAGGCGGTCAAGATCGTCGGCGACCAGCTGACATCTGTAGAACAGGTCGTGTCGAGCGCGGAATCCGCAGCTGATGCATCTACCAAAGCGAGCGAAGTGGCTCAGAGAGGTGGCGATTCTGCCCAGGTCGCGCTGCAGAAGATGAGAGAGATCCAGGCAGTCGTGGACGGCGCAACGGAGATCGTCAGGAAACTCGGAGAGAGGACGAAGGAGATTCATCAGATCGTCAATGTCATAACAAATATTGCCCAGCAGACGAACCTTCTCGCACTCAACGCCGCAATCGAGGCGGCAAGGGCGGGAGAGCATGGTAGAGGATTCGCAGTCGTCGCAGACGAAGTCAGGAAACTTGCAGAAGGTTCTGGCAGAGCGGCCTCACAGATATCCGTCTTAGTAGATCAGATCGAAACGGAGACCAGAAAAGCCGTCGATCAGATGGAGAATGGCGCAAAGGATGTTTCTCTAGGTGCTTCGGTCATCGATAGCGCTCTTGCTTCTTTGGAGGACATTGCCGCTACAATCGAAGAGACGGCGGCAATGGTCGAAGAAATCACGGCATCAACGGAAGAGCAAAAAGCCTCTGCTGAGAAGATAGTCAGAGCTGTTGACGAGGTAGCAAAGATCGCAGAGGATACTTCCGCAGCTTCGGAAGAGACCGCAATATCGACAGAAAGCCTGACCGCGAGCATGGAAGAGATGACCGCATCTGCTCAAGAGCTTGCTAGACTGTCGGGCTTGATGCAGGGCTCGGTTGAAAAATTCATTCTTCCTCCACCGGAGATATTAAAGAAGGAGAAAATGCTCGCAGAAACCGAGTTGACAAGGATTCAAGCGGACGAAGAGAAAGCAGCTAGGCCTCAGCAAGAGAAGAAAATCAAGAAAAAGGATAAAGAAAAAGAAGAGAAGCGGACCAAGCTCATGAAATTCGGCAAGAGAGAAAAAGATAAGAAAAAGAAAGAGCCAAAGCACAAGAAACTAGAAGAAGAGGCTCCTGAATCTGAAGAATGAACCCTCTCATGATTCAATAGCAAAGAGGTACAACTAAATGCCAGAAGATTTCGACAAGTTAGGACAGGATGAAATCCAGCTCGTGATATTTACAGTCGGCGGAGAGGAGTTCGCCGCAGAAATCAGCCAGGTCAGAGAGATAATTTCACTTGACCGGGCCACGAGAGTACCGTCCGCCCCTGATTTTGTATTCGGTGTGATAAACCTCAGAGGTAAGTTGGTGACAGTCATTGATCTCCATGAGAGGCTTGGATTTGAAAGATCTCCGTCACCGGAGAAATCGAAGATAATAGTATCGGACCTTAAGGACGGCGTATTGGGCATGATGGTAGACTCAGTTGTGGAGGTCGCACGGGTAACTGAAAGCCAGATAGAGCCCCCGCCGCCGATGTCTGCCGGCAAGATAGACTCGAAATACATTTTCGGTATTGCCAAAATGACCGACCGTTTGATAATCATACTAAATTTGGAAAATGTCTTGATCGATGATGATTTAGGTTTTGTGGAGGCCGGATGACCCGGGATGTGATCTGATGACACGTATCTTGGTAGTTGATGACGCAGCATTCATGCGGACGATGCTTAAAAGAATCCTGGAAGAGGAAGGATTCGAGGTTTACGAGGCTCCTGACGGGGATGTTGCTGTCAAGAAGTACGCTGAGCAGAAGTTCGATCTAGTCACAATGGACATCGTGATGCCGAAAATGGATGGAGTCACCGCGGTCAAGGAGATAATGAAGGGGGACCCCGAGGCGAAGATAATCATGATTACCGCTCTCGCGCACAAGACACTTGTGCTGAGGGCTTTACGAGCAGGCGCGCGAGATTTCATAGTCAAGCCTTTCGACTCGGCGGCTGTGATCGAGGCTGTGAACAACACCCTCAAGGCATGAGGACTACCTCGAATAAGTCTCGGCGGACTGAAAGGAAGGGTCTTCGTGGTCGAAAAGATCAAGGTCGCAGTGGTCGATGATTCCCTGTTCGTGAGGACGATATTATCTGACATGCTATCCTCCGACCCCGAGATTGAGATTGTTGGAACTGCGAAGGATGGAATTGACGCAATAGAGCTGGTGAAAAAGACTGAACCAAATGTAGTCACGATGGATCTTGTGATGCCCCGTGCGGATGGTCTTCAGGCACTCGAAGGCATCTCGAAGCTCCAGAAGAACACATCGGTCATAATGCTCAGCGCGGCGGATAGGGCAAGCGCAGACTCGGTTATGAAAAGCCTGGATCTTGGAGCGTTCGATTTTGTCATGAAGCCTGCCAGCACGAGCAGTACCGACATAATGCGTGTCAAATGGGAAATAATCACCAAGATAAAAGCTGCGTTCAAGACAGGCGGAAAGAGGATTGTCGAAAAGGAACACCTATTATCCTTGGCTCCGGGAAAGGAAGACAGGAAATGCGCAGTGAGGGCCGGACCTGTGATTGCCATTGGAGCATCTACCGGCGGTCCCGTGGCACTCCGATACATCCTTGGTAGTATGCCGGCTCTACTTCCTGCACCGATTGTAATTGCACAACACATGCCTAAGGCGTTCACTGAGTCTTTTGCTGAGAGACTGTCGAAGAAATGCGCGATAAAGGTCATTGAGGCTAAGGAGGGAGAAGTTCTCACTGCGTGTCATGCATACATCGCTCCCGGTGAAATGCACATGGAAGTGATCGAGGAGGGAGGGAAGTTGGTCGTCGAGCTCTCTCCCGGAGAGCGACTGCACGGCGGAAGGCCCTCGGCCGATCTTCTTCTGTCGTCAGTTGCCGATTCGGTCGGAAAGAACACTGTAGGCGTCATATTGACGGGAATGGGGAGTGATGGCTCCAAGGGAATCCAGAGAATCAAGCAGGCAGGCGGTCTTACAATCGCTCAAGATGAACAGTCATCCCTGGTCTGGAGCATGCCGCGCGCGGCGATACGGTTGGGCGCTGTCGATCACGTGATGCCCCTGCAGGACATCCCGAGAGCAATAATTAATGGAATTAGTGGGGTGGGAGCATAGACCTGTCGAAGTATCTTGACATGTATGTGACTCATGCGAAAGAGGGGCTTCAAGATCTGGGAGACAAACTGCTCGAGCTCGAAAAAAGTCCCGAGGATGTCGAGATCATAAATGAATGTTTCAGGCTATCGCACACCATCAAAGGCATGGCTCGGACTATGACGTTCGAGAAGACGGGGC
>JAOUEZ010000035.1 GCA_029858465.1 Thermoplasmata archaeon
AAAACGGATGTCACAACAAAGGATGTCAATGAGGCGTTCAAGAAGGCTTCCGAGGGCGCAATGAGAGGAATCCTGAGCTATACGGAGGATCTGATAGTCTCTGCGGACATCATCGGTGACCCGCACTCGGCCATCATTGATGGCACGGCGACCCTTGTGATCCCGGAACCCGGAAAGATGGTGAAGATACTATCCTGGTATGACAATGAATACGGTTATGCCAACCGATTAGTGGATCTCGTAAGCAAGATACTCTGATATGGATTTGTAAATATCTGCACAACTTCCTCGAAAGGATAGGATTGGTCCAATGATCTTCGAAAGACTTGCAAAATTCGTAGTTAAGAAATACGTGATATTGATCATTGCATGGATAGTCGTCCTCTTCTATGTATTTCCGACGATATTCACTGTGAACGACGTCGTGTCATATCAAGAAACAGAATTCTTGGGCAAGGATTACGAATCCCAGCAAGCGGGAGAAATTATTTCGGAACAGTTCCCTTCAGTTGGCTCGAACAGTAGCATGATCCTCGTGATATTCAATGAGGATCTCACGACCCCTGAGTATAGAGATGCAATAATTGAATTAAAGACGGAAATTGAAGATTCTTCGGAACTCCGTTATTTCGATTTTGCCATCTCGATATATGACGTTTATATGGAGTCTCTGACCGCTCTTATTGCCCCGCTGGCACCCAATATGACTATGATAGAGCAGCAGTCGAACCTCACGCTTCAGCTGATGTTCGGCATCCCCGAAGGCTATTTCGTGAGTTATGAAAGCGTCAACCAGACCGCCTCGATGATCTTCGGGATCCCATCATATTTCTTCAATGTCTGGACTACTTCGAATGACACAATCGCGGACACTCAGACAAGGTCTTTCGTATCTGGAATGACCACAGGCATGGACCCTCTGAACGCCAGCATGATCTGGGGCTATTATGACGCCTTCAACCAGAGCTGGGCTTATCTCGGTTTGAATCCACTTTATTTGGGGGACCCCCTGCTCAGGCTCAATACATCTATTGACATGGCCGTGCAGGCAATGGCTTCGATGAGCCCGCCCGAGTATTCCATGTTGCTCACAGCGGTGCACGGGAATTTGACCCTTGGCGATTTTGCCAACGCGGTGAATCAATCCATTGTATCCTACGATCTGGTCTATGCTGGAATGGCCGAGTACTTGAGCGACCCGATGAGTGCGCAGTTTGCACTTGGAATACTCGATAGCATGTACGCGAGGTGGATGTCTAGTCTGATTACGGCTCCGACATTATCTGCCCAGAGCAGGCTCAATGCAGTGCTACCAATGGTCCATTCCGACTTCATATCAATAGTATCCTCAATCGTTCCTCAGGAACAGCTTCTCATTTTCAGTGAGCTGAGTGTGTCGGCAGGCAATTTCGGACTTTCAAATTATACGGATCCGGATGTTCAACACTCTTTCATGCTCGGCCTCATAAGCGAAGAGGCTAGAATCTACAATTACACATTCCTAGAAGATGTGTACGCGCTTGGCAGCTATGCCACAAATGCCCAGATAGAGGATCTCGCATGGAAGGTCATAAAGGAAGGCACGATAGGCAATTATCCCTTGGAGCTGCCCGCGAGCATAAAGCGCTCCTTCATAAATGACGACAATAACACCATGCTGCTCATTGTGAGCTTTACCAAGAGCTCGGGCTTCAGAGAAGCAGATGGCGACCAGCCAATCGTTGATGATGTAGATGTCGTAAGATCCATTGCAGGATCTTACGAAGACGGCAACAGCCAATTGCAGATTTATGTCACTGGCGAGGCTCCGATTTCTGCCGACCTGAGCAACATGACGGACAAGGACATCTCTCTGATTGAACCCGTCACGATATCCATGGTCCTCATTCTGATGGGGTTATTTTTCAGAGCGGTCCTCGGCCCTGTGGTCCCCTTGGCGTCTATCGGAATAGCGCTCGGATTGAGCCAGGCCGTCATAGTGTTCATAGGGATATTCGTGGCAAATGTCCACTTCACAGTCTTGACCATGGTCATCGCGATACTCTTCGGCGTCGGCACTGATTACTCGATCTTCATCCTTGCCAGATATAGAGAGGAGCTCTTGAAGGGAGCCTCCTACAAGGATGCAATGCAGACCTCGATTACTTGGGCGGGAGAGAGCATCGCAACGAGCGGGGCGACCGTCGTCATATCATTCAGCGTTCTCTCACTTTCCAGCTTCTCAATGCTTCAGACGATGGGGCTGGTCCTTGGCATGGTGATCCTTATTGCCCTGCTCGTGGCGCTTACGTTGGTGCCCTCCATCGCGCTGCTGCTAAAGGGAAAACTCTTCTGGCCGATGACCGGTAAGAGATGGGAAGAATATAAGAAGAATTATAAAAAAAGAAGAAAGGCGAAGCGTGGTGGATATTTCAGGCGAGCTGCGAAATTCTCAACAAAACACGCCATTCTAGTATTTGCAGTCGCCATACTCATCTCGCTCCCGACGACCTATCTCTTTATGACTAGCAAGACAAGCTATGACTTCATCGGAGGTATGGGGGAGAACGATAGTGTCCAAGGTTTAGAGGTAATGTCCGAGAGCTTCGGCGCCGGCCGGATTTCCCCGACCGAAATCGTCATTCAATTCGACCAGCCAGTCCTGTTGGACAATGATACCTTCAACATTCCTCTGTTCGACACTATCGAGAATGTCTCCGTCCAGATATCATCTGTTGACGATAACGTTTTCCAGGTAGTTGGACCGACCAGGCCTAATGGCGACTGGGTCAATTACACGAACCTGTCAGCTTTGGACGAGATCGACAGGACCGTCCTTATCATGCAGATTAAATCATTCATCGGCGAGGACAACCGGACTGTGCGTCTACAGGCGATATTCGTAGATGAGCCTTATACGACTGAATCGCTCAATACGGCAAAAAGCATCAGGACACAGCTTGCGGAGTACCGATCAGCCGATCAGAACCTAGCAAATGCGGATGCAGTTTTGGTCGGCGGAAGCTCGGCAGGAATGGTCGACGTTGACAACATTATGAGCGTCGAATTCAGTCAGATGGAGATCGGGGTCATCATCGGCGTATTCGTCGTGCTTCTGATCGTGCTGGGCTCAGTAATACTCCCTCTGTTCGCCATTCTTTCTATTGGGTTGTCCATTTCTTGGACGCTCGCGGCCACATTACTAGTGTTCGGAGAGCTGTTAACGAAGCCTGTCCTATGGCTGATGCCTGTCGTGTTATTCGTCATTCTCATGGGCCTTGGCATGGACTACAACATATTCATTCTCACAAGGATTCGCGAGGAGGCACAGAAGCGCGATAGTCATGAACAGGCAATCGTCGAGGCTGTTGATAGGACGGGAGGAATAATCACAGCTTGCGCGCTGATAATGGCCGGAGCATTCGGCACGCTCATGATATCGGGCACGACGATCCTGCAGGAATTCGGATTTGCGTTGTCTTTCGCTGTTCTGCTAGATGCAATGCTCGTCAGGACGTATATCACCCCTGCAATCCTGAAGATCCTCGGACCCAGGTGGACCTGGTGGGCTCCGGGAAAGCTGCAGAGGGTCAAGCCTGAGCAGATGAATGCAGAAACAGTCTCGCTGGACGATGAATTCGAAGAATGATTGCTCCATGCTCATAATGGATATTCCAACCGGGGGAAATCATCGGATATTGGAAATCTAAATAACTTTAATTTGAGAGAGAGGTAACAATTAGCCAGCACTTGAAAAAATACTTCCGTCTTCCCCTCAACCCCCTTTCAAGGCTTTTTCTTCTGGGAAATTGCCCCGGGAGGATTCGAACCTCCGTCGAAGGCGGCTCCACCGGAAAGGAAGGAAAAAATCGATACCTTGTATATGTAAAGCTCATCCGGAAGGTGATCGAACTAGGAATAAGTCCCGAGTTTAGCGGGAGCTTTGCAAATATCAAAATCCCTTCTACCTATTTTTCGACCTCTAATTCCTCTCCTAAGATTTTACAATACATTGTCATAGTATTTCATCTCATTTATTATCAAGAGATAAGCAGAAGTTTTCGAGAGAAAACTAAAATAGCTTCGTGCTTATATATTAGATGAAGTGGTAGGATTTGAAACGGTGAATCCTGATGCCAAATACGAAGATTTTAATAAACATGCTTAGTTAACTGAGACTACGTGGTGGAAACCATAACAAAAAATCCTACAGACCATGTGACCACATCTGAATTATTCAATAGATACGAAAAAAACCCTATTCTGACTCCCGCTGAGTGGCCCTATCGTATTAATGCTGTGCTCAATGCAGGAGCGGTGCGAATTGAAGATGAAACGCTTCTTCTGGTACGTGTTGAAGATATGCGCGGTTTTTCTCATCTGACTATTGCTCGGAGTAAAGATGGCAAAACTAATTGGAAAATAGATGATCATCCTGCTTTGGAACCACAGCCTGATGATCACCCTGAGGAAATCTGGGGTCTTGAGGACCCGCGAATCATGTATTTGGAGGAGAGAGGAGAATACGTCATAACCTATACCGCGTATTCCTCAAACGGCCCACGTATCTCTATGGCGACAACAAAAGATTTTCAGCGTTTTAATAAAATGGGGAATATTTTGCTGGCAGCAGATAAGAATGCTTCATTATTTCCGTATAAAATCAATGATCGTTGGGCATTAATTCATCGCCCTTTTATCCCCATTCATTACGCACCGCATGGGCATATTTGGATTTCTTACTCCATAGACCTTAAACACTGGGGTGACCATAAATTAATTATGAAAACACGAGATGGGGGGTGGTGGGATTCTGATAGGATAGGTCTAGGTCCTCCTCCTATTGAAACCGATGAAGGATGGCTTATTATTTACCATGGCGTAAAAAAGACTCCCCAAGGGAGACTTTATCGGTTAGGATTAGCCTTGCTTGAGTTAGAAGATCCCGAGAAGGTTCTACATCGTAGCAATGAATGGGTTTTCGGTCCCAGAATGATTTATGAACGAATCGGTGATGTTCCAAATGTTACTTTTTCTTGTGGCGCTGTTGCAGATAAAAGGAAAAATGAGTTATCACTGTATTATGGAGCTGCAGATACCACTATATGTCTGGCGATAGGAAAGATTGATAAAATCATGGATTATATACTCTCGTGTCCAAAGGGATAATGAATGGTTTTTAAAAATATTCCTGATGACCTTCACATGGCCTTCGTATCTACCTATGTCCCTCGTAAATGCGGGATCGCCACGTTTACCCATGATCTTGCTTCTGCCGTTTCTCATCATATGAAAGCGCCATTGGGAGAGGCCGACAAGATTAAAATCGTTGCTCTCAATGATCAAATAAGATATGATTACCCTGAAGAAGTAATTTTTGAGATTCGTGATCAGTATATCATTGATTATCACGAAGCGGCTAACTTTCTGAACATGTCTCCTGTGGATGTTGTTTGTTTGCAGCATGAGTTTGGTATTTTCGGTGGAGATGCGGGTTCCAATATCCTGACTCTATTAGAGCATTTGAAAAAACCTGTGATAACAACTTTTCATACAATTATACAGAAACCAAGTCAAATTCAATTGGAAACAGTCCAGAATATTGCCAGAAGTTCTAGTTTTATGGTGGTACCTGCCAAAAAGGGCATAGAGTTACTTCAGGATATATATGGCATATCTCCTGAGAAACTGATTTTCATACCTCATGGTACTCCAGATGTTCCCTTCCTTGATCCTTCATATTATAAAGAAAAGTTCCAGATGGAAGGAAGACGTGTCATTCTTACATTTGGGTTGCTCAGCCCCAATAAGGGCATAGAAAACATGATAAATGCATTGGAACCAGTTGCTAAAGAACATCCTGAAGTGGCTTACATTGTATTAGGAGTCACTCATCCAAATGTCAAACGTGTGCATGGAGAAAAATACAGGCTCTCCCTTCAGAGAATGATACGAGAAAAAGGTTTGGAAAATCATGTGTTCTTTCATAATGCCTATGTTTCATTAGAGGATCTCAAAAAGTATTTGGTAATGTCAGATATTTTTGTCACCCCTTATTTATTTCAAGATCAGTTGTCCTCTGGAACATTGGCATATGCTGTAGCATGTGGGAAAGTTGTTGTCTCTACGCCTTATTGGTATGCACAAGAGTTATTGGAAGATGAACGAGGGGTACTTGTTCCATTTGGAGATATCGGGCAGTTGAGTGAGCAGATATCCGATCTTTTATCTAATGAAGAAAAAAGAAACAATTTGCGTAAGAATGCCTATCAGTTTGGAAGGAAAATGATTTGGAACGAAGTAGGTAGACAATATTTTGAGATTTTTTATCAAGCATTGCGAGATTATGCTCCAAGAGATATGGGCGCAGCGGTTGAAGTTTCAAGTTTCTCTCTTCCTGAGGTTAACTTAACTCATCTTAGAACTCTGTCTGATGAGACAGGAATTCTTCAGCATGCGATGCTTACGACTCCTAATAGGTGTCATGGGTATTCCACTGATGATAACGCACGTGCCTTGCATACATGTGTGATGAACTGGAAGTTATTTAAAGAGGAAAGCATTCTTCCTCTAATACAAAGGTACTTGTCGTTTCTGAATTATGCGTTTGATGAAAAACAAGGTAGATTCCGAAATTTATTGACATATGATCGACGTTGGATAGATGAGGGTGTTAACGAAGAGGACTGTCATGGGAGAGCGCTACATGCTATGGGTTATACTATTGCCTATCCTCCAACTGATCATATATTGATTTTAGCAAACAAGATGTTCAATGCAGCACTACCAATATGTGAATCATTCAAGTCTCCGCGGGCATTGGCGCATGTTATTTTGGGATGCCGCCTGTATAGCCAGCGATTTGGTGGTGCGAGTGATGTGCGAAAAATGTGTGAAATTTCATCAAACCACTTAAAGAATTTGTATTCAGATAATAGTTCTGATGATTGGGCATGGTGTGAGGATATTGTTGCCTATGATAACGCTTGCATACCAGAGGCACTCATCGTAGCTGGAGATTGGCTTGGTAACAGAGAACTGATAGATCTAGGAGCGAAATCATTAGAATGGGTGTTAAACATCCAAACGGCAAAAGAAGGACATCTTTCTATTATTGGAAACGAGAAATGGTATAAACGAGATGGGGGGAAATCAGCGTTTGATCAGCAACCAATCGAGGCTGCTGCGTTGGTGGCAGCATGCTACGACGCTTATATTATAACGAAGGATAAGAAATGGTTAGAAGAGATACGAAAAAGCTTCCATTGGTTCCTCGGGAAAAATGACCACCATGAAATGCTTTATGACTTCACCACTGGGGGCTGTAATGATGGACTAACCTCCTCAGGTTTCAACCATAATCAAGGCGCAGAGTCGACGCTCTCATGGTTGATCTCCCTTCAGTATATGACGGAATTAAGTAGAGAAGCCTCTATCCTTCAAAGAGGAAATAAGAGTAATTAAATGGTTGTAGATATCATTAAGCGGCGATTTTAGTAGAGAGAGCGTTATAAAGTTCACCCATATTTTTTTGGATTCTCGGACAAAGCTGTTTATTTCTGGGTGCCTGCTAGTTTATGATATAATTTTCCCAGTCTTTGCCTCTAATTTTTTTCCTAATGGCCGAAGAACATTGCAATATCATCATCGGCAATATTTTTTTACTCCCTCATTTTCTACGGTAAGATGGGTAACTTCATGAAGATATTTTTTACCAGCATGTATATACGCCAACATTGAATGATGACCATCGAATAGATTCTTGCAATTCTTCGATATATCGATAAGTCGCGGTGAATTGATTTTCAACGATGATTTCATCATTGCAAGAAAAACATCCCGTAGCGTATGAGGAAAAGCATTGGTTACTACTGTATTTGAGTAATTCGGGCGTACTCCTGCAATGCTCTCTTGAAATCCTGTTGTTCAATCTTGCCAGTAGGTGTTGGCGTTTCAATGAATCGCAATGGCAATTCCAGTGTCGTGGGATCAAAACCAGCTTCTCTGCGCCAAGAGTCCTTCATGCGATAGATTCGACTGCCTATCTCATTGAGCTCTTCTATACTCTTATTTATCCCGATAGCACTCAGGCATTCCGCTATTAGCCCGATTTCGTACACACTCCTTGAGAAGAGGCATGCTACCAAGGAAGTGAAAACTTGTCTGAATTTCTCTTCCTCGACGAGTTGTGCAACCATCTGCTCGGGAGTCGTCTTTGGTCCTTTCAAGAATTTTTGATCAAGGCTATAGCCTGCGTTATCTAGATGTGAGTGCCTTAGACCTATCGCATGTCCGAGAAGATTTGCCAACCCAGTATGGTAGCCCGCAATCTCATTTCCCGCAATAGCTGTCAATAGTTCTTTCCCTTTGTGCTGCTCGAATAGCAATTCTGGCCTATCGCCAAGCAACCGGAAGAAATCTCCTTTTCGCTCCGCAATAGCATTGACAGCCTGGACATATCCTGCGATGTTATCCCATTCAAGGCGTATTCCCTCAGTGTCCGCCTCTGAAATCAATCCCTTTTGCATCAGCTCGGTAGCATATGCTAGGATAACACCCGTGCTAATAGCATCTAGACCCACTTCCTCAATCGCGCCGAGCAGCTTAAGTAGTTTCTCTGAGTCGCTTATTCCCAAATTTGAGCCGAGCGCATAAATCGGCTCATAGTCATATGAAACATAATTCGTGACATACTCATGTTCTTTTGCGAATAGCTCTCGTTCTTCAGCGATATGTATGCATCCCACAGGACATGACATGCACGAGACTTTTCTTACCAGCAATTTATCCGCAAGCTCTTGCCCTGAGATTTTGTTAGCGTGCTCGAATTTTCCGCTGATGAAATTGCGTGTCGGAAGTGCACCCATCTCATTCATAGCAAGGACATTCACGGGCGTCCCATAGTCATGATATTTCTTCATCTCCCCTTCGAAGACAATCTTGTTCCAAATTCTCTGATACAGTTCTCCGAATTTGGTTCGATCAGGGATTGGGAATTCATGGGTGCCACTTACCACAATAGCTTTGAGATTTTTGCTGCCAAACACAGCTCCCAGACCCAACCGGCCAAAGTGCCTGTATGTGTCAACATTGACAGATGCATAAGTTACGAGATTCTCCCCCGCCCTTCCAATCCTGATTATGCTTCTTCTTCCGGAACCAGGTTCCCGCTCTCGGATGATCCTCGCTGGCGTAAGATGACTTCTCATACCCCATAACGTTTCCGCATTCTTGATTCTGACCGATGAATCATGAATCGCAAGATAGACTGGGTGTTCGGCTTTTCCGCGGATAATAATCGCATCAAACCCGGAGAATCGCATGGCAGATCCAAACCTTCCGCCCGCATGAGATTCTCCCCATTCTTCAGTCCTCGGAGATTTGAAAACGGCCACCGCTTTTGTCATGGCTGGGAAATACGCGTTCAGAGGGCCTATCGCAAATACCATAACATTATCTGGAGAAAGAGGGGACATAGAGGGGCTACATTTTTCCGTGAATAACTTTGCTGCAAGACCTGCCCCGCCTAGTATCTCATCTCTCAGGTCCGGCCGCGAACTTATGGAAAAATCTGCCCGAGTCAGATCGATATCCAATATCCGCACCAATGTAATCAGACCTCCTCAAATGATAATACCTCATGAGGGCAGAACTTGACACATATACCGCATTGAGTGCATACAATTGGTTTGCCTGTTCTTGCTTC
>JAOUEZ010000218.1 GCA_029858465.1 Thermoplasmata archaeon
CCGATAATCAAAGTTGTCTCGAAGGGCAGGAGACCATGGACCCTGTGTGTCAACATAGAATGCCCGAGCAAGAAGAAACCAGCTGAAGAGGCAAAGAATTCGGAAAAAGATAATAAAAACGAATAAGCAGCGCTCACGGAGGCGGTGGAGGCTCTTCGGGAGGCGGAGCCGGTGGACTAACAGGCTCAGGCTCCTCGATCTTGACGCTATCCTGTGCTACGATCATCGGGCGCTGCTGCGGCTGAGCGGGCGCGGATTCCGGGGCGCTTGTCAGCATTTTCTCAATCTTATCGATTTTTGCACCGAGATCATCAACCGTGAGCTTCTGCTCCCGGAAGCTTGTAACGATATTGATGACCGCATCGACAAAGCACCAGAGCACGATAATCCACAGAACAGCCGTCATCAGGTTGAAAAGCATGTCCGCCTGGCCCGACGCCATTTCTTCAAATATCATCTCGAATTCGTCCATTACTGGTTGAATATAGAGGAGCAGAACGATTCCCAAAATCACAAGAAGACCGGCTTTGGCCCATTTGGATATCATAGTATTCGTGACTTTCATGCTACCAGCTCACCCGGGAAAGCGCAATAACTTGACTCCTTCAATGAGATAATTGATTGAAATATCTTTGCAATCAAAGCATAGGCTGGGAATATTTGATATTATATATCGGTCAGCTGAGCAGGGGCGTCAGAACTCCCGAGAAATCGAGGGGCTTGATTTCCCGCATGTTCATGGTAGAACATGTGATGGTTCTCAGGACGTCCATATGAATCAATCCCTTCTTGAGTTCGGAAAGGACATTTGCAGAATATTTCGTGTAAGAAGTGTAATCGGAGAAGCAGTGGCCTATAAAGGCCATTGATTTCCTGGACATCATAAGGAAGGGCAAGGGGGATACCAGGCTTCTAATATGGTCTATCTCCCCCATTCTTGTCCTCAATGGGTTCAATCTCAGCAGGGAGAACACGCATAATTCGAACCCGAGTTTTGAGATGTCCGGAACAAACGCCCTCTTGCACAAGCCGTTGCTCATCACTCTATCTTTATTCCTCCTAAATGTCGACAGGCTCACTCCGATCAGTTTGGCAAGGTCTGCGTCATTCGCGACCGGTTGCCGGACCATTATGTCCAATATTCGCAAATCATCCATGTCGAATTCGACATGCTTGCTGTTCCGCCCATAGGATGTAGATTCCTTGGGAGGAATTATATGGAGATTGAACCTGTGATACAGAAGCGAGCTAAAGTCCCAAAAGGAGTATATCTTGGAATGCTCGAGCGGAAAATTCGTTATCGAAATATCACATTCCTCTTTGCTGAAACGGCAGCAACTCTCGAATACCTGGTCTGCAAACTCCTCATGCTGCGAAAGCCTCGGGAATGCGGTTACAAAAAGTATGATCTCCCCATTCTCGATGGCGTACAGGATGTTCGGATTCTGGGCGACATCGCCCATGATTTTCTGAGCGCCGGCTCTGTCAGATGGATGGATTATCTTGGGTTCGGCTATCACGATGCCTATGCCCTCGTACCCGAGAAGATCAAGGGATGGGATCTTGATTTCATGATAGTAACCGTCATGGATAAGCTGACTACGAATTGTGCTGATCCTTCCGGGGCTTATCCCGATTATCTTGGACAGACCCACATCGGTCTTTTCTGGATATCCGATGTCGGCGTAAAGAACTGCCCTCTGAGATTTACCCAATGTTGTTGCTTTCATATCTGACCTATCCTGGCACGGACTAATCTATGGATTGGTCAGTGACTGCCAGGGGCTCCGCCCGCCGTCTTCCTCCGCTCACGGTTCTTCGGACGCAGGTTTGGATAGCCGCATTTACGACAGAATTTGGCCCTGATAGAATTCGTAGCACTGCAGTTCATGCAGACCTTCTTGACCAATCTTCTTGCTTCAGCTTCTGGAAATCTGGCCATGTCAATCGTTGGGGGCAAGGAAGTTATCGGTAGTATTTAATCCTTATCTGCTGCCAATTTCTAAAATCATTTCTTTTTTCCGCGCAGGGAGAAGTGTGCTAGGAGCGCCTCCAGCTGCAGGCGGTCGTTGCTCCCTTCGACGAGCCTGAACTCGATTTCGCCCGTCCGATCGATTAGTTCGACCTTCAGCTCGTCCTTGATCGGCAGATCGATGAGCGCCTTGTGGATCTGTTTTACGATGTCCTCTCCTGAGAGTCCCTGGGAAATGAGCAGATCATCGAGGATGTTCCTCGCCTTCATGAAATCACCCTTCAGGCTCATCTCGAGAAGCTTCGCGACCATCTCCGGTCTCGCTATGCTTGCTGCTTCATAGACCGTATCTGTGTCAATCTT
>JAOUEZ010000219.1 GCA_029858465.1 Thermoplasmata archaeon
TGCAGATATCGGAATTCAGGCATTGTCAGGCGCCGCCGAGAGGAACGAGGACATTCTCTACATCATGTACGACAACGAGGCGTACATGAACACAGGCATCCAGAGGAGCGGGTGCACGCCGAAGGGTGCATGGACGACGACGACCCCCGTCGGCAAAGTGAAGGCGGGAAAGGCGGAGCACAAAAAGGACATGCCGATGATAATGTTGGCGCACAACGTCCCGTATGTCGCAACCGCTTCCGTGGGCTACATGGTGGATCTCTTGAACAAAGTGGAAAAGGCGACGAAAATCAAGGGGTTCAGATACATTCAGGTGTTCACTCCATGCCCGACGGGATGGAGGAGCGACACGGCGAAATCGATCGAGCTCGCGAAGATGGCGGTCGATTGCGGCATGTACACTCTCTTCGAGGCGGAACACAGCAATATGAAGATAACGAAGAAGCCGAAGATGGTGCCAATAAAGGATTATCTCATGGCCCAGGGAAGATTCAGGCACCTCAAAGACCCTGAGATAGAGGAGATACAGAAGTGGGTCAATGATAAATGGAGAAGAGACGAGGCTCTCGCGAAGACTTATCAGGAGCTGTACGGAAAACCTGAACCCGCCAAGACTGCGTCGAAGAATCCTGTTCAATGACTTCAAATCGGGCCAGTGCTGCAACAGGCTCAGATTATCCATTTTATTAGAACTGCCCAAGCCCATGGCTATCAGATAGCCATTAAATATTCATCTGACGATTGAACGGCAGATGGTCGTCGAGATTTTCATAGCGGCATTTGCGACAATATTCTCGATTGTGGATCCCGTAGGCATCATTCCGGTTTTCAAGGGGCTCACCTATCACTACTCAGCAGAGGAGCGCAGGTCTATCATCAAGAGGTCCGTCCTTTTCGCGCTGATCGTTTTGCTGATATTCGCAGTGTTCGGCTATTTCATATTCAGCTTTTTCGGGATCACTATAGATGCGTTCAAGGTGGCCGGTGGAATCCTCGTCTTCAAGATCGCGTTCGACATGCTCCAGGGGGAGCGCCCTAAAAGCAAGATGACCAAGGAGGACGAGGACGAAGCATACGAAAGAGAGGCGATCGCCCTCTTCCCGCTTGGAGTACCTCTTCTTGCAGGCCCGGGAGCGATAACCGCCGTCATGATCTACATGGGAAAGTTCGGAGGCATAGAGGAGAGAATAGTCGTTTTGCTGACGATTTTTCTCGTGATGATCGCGACATATATTTTCCTAATTTTTGCCGACAGGATATTCAACAAGATCGGGCGCGTAGGGTCGATGGCCGTCATGAGGCTCATGGGACTGATACTCGCCGCTTTCGCGGTGCAGATATTCTTTGAAGGAACGATCGGCTTGCTCAGATTGGCCGGATTGGTGGCCTGATCATTCTTTTTCCTGCAGGCATTTCCCGGGCATGGTGTCCTGGGACTGTCTCATCTGTGGGAAAAACAGCACGTCCTTTATCGAGAGAGAATTTGTCAGGACCATGACGAGCCTGTCAATCCCGACGCCTAGTCCTCCTGTCGGAGGAAGCCCGCACTCAAGAGCACTGATGAAATCGAGGTCTATCGGGTGCGCCTCTTCGTTGCCCTTCGCTCTCATCTCAGCTTGGCAGTTGAAGTTCTGCAGCTGCTGATCCGGATCGGTCAGCTCGGTAAATGCATTCGCGATCTCCCAGGTGTTGATGAACAGCTCGAACCTCTCCGAGAAATCAGGATCCTCCTTCAGTCTTCTCGCGAGCGGCGATATCTCTGAAGGATGGTTGAGAACGAATGTCGGGTTGATCATATGAGGCTGAGCAACAAAATCGAAGATCGCTCCGATGAGCTCTCCCTTGGACATTTCCGAGGTGATCTCAGGGACTCCCATCTTGAGTGCGATATCGTATATCTCCTCCTTCTTCCTTCCTCGGACCTCGACTTTACCATATTCCTTTATCGCGTCCGCCATTGTGATCTTCTTCCAAGGGGGAGTGAAATCGAGGACCTTGTCCCCGAACGGGATGCGGAACTTTCCGATCATGTCTTTTATCATATCAATCACGAGGTTTTCTGTCAAAATCATCATGCCATTATAGTCAGAATATGCTTCATACAATTCGAGAGATGTATATTCTGGATTATGTTGGGCATCAATGTCCTCGTTCCGGAAGTTCTTGCCGATCTCGTATATCTTCTCGAGACCTCCGACCGATATCCTCTTCAGGTAGAGCTCCGGGGCGATTCGCAGGTACAGGTCCATCTCGAGATATTTGTGCCTGGTGACGAATGGGCGCGCCAAGGCTCCGCCGTATATCGGTTGCAG
>JAOUEZ010000047.1 GCA_029858465.1 Thermoplasmata archaeon
GGGAGTACAATATATATTTCTGTCTCCTGAATTCCCAGAACTCCTTCTTAATGAGCGCGAAGGATCGATTCCAATTCAACCGCTCGCCCCCACGTACTCCAGATAAGCGTCCTCGAGCGATTTCTTGATCTCGCCAGCAAAGGATATCTGCGCGCCCCTGGCCACAAGTCTCGCTATGATGGCAGGCAACCTTAGGTCAGGATCATCCGTTTCGATAGTTATCTCGTTGCCCTCCATCTTCACGGAATAAATACCTTGTATTGATTTTAGATCGTTCGCATCGATTGCGATAGGTTCTGATGTTTTGACAAGACATCGTCTCCTCCATAGCTTGCTCGCTAGTTCTCCAGGCGGCCCTATAGCAATCAATTTTCTCTTCAATATGCCGACTCGGTCACATAGTCGCTCGGCCTCAGGCAGATTATGAGTATTGATAAAGAAGGTCCTCTGCTCCTTGCTGAGTTCCTCAATGAAATCTCTGACAACCTTTGATGCGAGAGGGTCCAAGCCAGCGGTAGGTTCGTCGAGAAAGAGTATTTTTGGATCGTGGACTAAGGCTCGCGCTATCGCGATTTTCTGTTTCATTCCCTTTGAGAATGTCCCAACTTGTCTGTTTCTGTCATCCCATATGTCAAGCATTACGAGCAGTTCCTTGATTCTATCATCGATTTTTGATCGGGGTACACTGTTTATTTCAGCATAGAATCTCAGATTCTGACTCGCCGTCAGATTTTCATAGAGTCCAGGGTTCTCCGGCAATAATCCGATCCGTGATCTGATCATGCTGCCGGCTTCATCAGTCCCGATTTCAATCCCATCGATATACGCGCTACCAGATGATGGCCCGATGAGACAGCAGAGCACCCTAACGGTCGTAGTCTTGCCCGCACCATTGGGGCCAAGAAGACCGAACACCTCTCCCTCATTGATTGATAAAGTAAGATTTTCGACGGCAGTAAGGCCGTTGAATTTTCTGGTGAGATTGCTGATTTCAATCGTTCCTATCCCTTCCGCTTACTTTTTCCTAAATTAAGAATAGGGATATCAAATTTATCGACTCACGCCGCCGGAAGCAGGATGTGAAATATCGACCCTTTTGTATGATCGCCAACGACTCTATCATCGACCCATGTCCGCCCGCCATATAGGCTGACAATCGATTTGACGGCAAAAAGGCCAACATCTGACAGATCGATCTCCGTATTTCTTGGGAGAATGTTGAACACGCTCGATTTAAGCTCATCGGGAATGCCTGGGCCATTGTCCGATATTTTCACATCCCAGAATTTTTTCTCTGTGAGTTCGTCCTTCAACTCCATTATGGATATTCTTAACTCGGGGCGATCCGAATAATTATTCCTCGCAGAATAGGTAATAATATCATTGAAAAGCTCCCAAATCAGATCATTGGCCATGACATAGCATTGTTCTGGAAATTCATCAAATAATCCTTTGATATCCTTCTCCTTGAAATTCTCTAGCGATCGCTGAATCTGCGATTTCAATACCGAGGCAAGATCCAATCTTACCATCGATGAAGAGTCAAGATACTGGATAGAGGATAATCTTCTGACCTTCTGAATCAGGTCAATCATTCTGTCGAGATTATTGAGAGTTCCCCTGATGTATTTCACCCGCTGATCCTTCGGAAGGCTCGCATTTATAGCGATTTCGAGGCTGTCACGCATCGAGCTATTGAGCATTGTGACGTCGTGGAAGAGAAGGCTATTGAGAAGATCGATTTCTTCCTTCGCTGACAATGTATCTGCATAGTTCTTTGCGTTCTCAAGAGCGATCGACACAAGACTTGTGAATATTCCAATACCATCTATCGTCTCCGCGCTCGGTATCAGCCCGTTCTTCGGATTATCTGCATATATCAGCCCAATGACCTTCCCTTGGCGATTATGAATCACGAATACGAGGTTGTCCAATGGATGCCATGCATCGGGATGAGAACGGCTCATTTCCAGTTTCTTCTGGAGGTCGCCGAATGTTCCTGGTGTATATATTTCCCAAATCAATTCTTTCGAGGTCAGTTTTTCGGCGGGGAGATAATATGCATTCCTGCCAATCATGAATTCGGGAGAGATGTCGAATTGCACGGCGTCGATGGGCACTCTCAGAGATTTTGCATATTCGATTTCTAAGGATGTATATCCTGTCAGAGCAAAATATCTGAAAAATCTTTCCTTTTCGTCGAGAAGCATTATCGATGCGGATTTGAAATTGAACAATTCTTGAATGTTCTTGAGAATGCTCGAAACGACATTTTGAGTATCCTCAAGGAACAGGACATTTCTGGAGAATCCTAGAATACGGGAAATCTGGGTCGCGCGTTTCTCCGCCGCATCAGCAATCGCCAGCTCCTTGTCTCTCTGTTTGGCCAATTCTATGGCAACAGAACAAACCGATGTGAAAATCTCGAGCGCCTGAATCGTTTCCAATGAGGGTATTTTTCCGTCTTTCGTCTTTTCTATCTCAAGCGCCCCTATGTATTTCCCGTCCTTCGAAATAATTGATACGTCGAGATAGTCGAGTTCGTGCCAATCATCTTTATTTTTCCTTGGGACCAACAAATCAACATTGTCGTCCGCAGTCAGATAATCCCGCTCATCAAGTCCATCCTTAATCGTCAATTCCGCTGGGAAGAACCAGGAATACTTGCTAATCCATATCGCTTCATTTTTCTTTTTATTAACCTCATCCATGGTGTAGTATATCCCCTGAATCGCGCTCTTTTTCTCCTCCGAGTAACCGAGGGCCACTCTTGCCTTTCTCAGCCCATCCTCCTCGGCGAGCCATATCACAACCTGTTCGATAGGGAATAATTCTGTGACGGTCTGGGCAATCTCTTCCAGTAAATCATCTAGATTCTCAATGAACAGCAAATTGGCGACTACATCTAGTACGCGATGAAGAAGATCCGGCGACAGCTGCCCCGTACCAGAGGACTTTGGTCTCACCTCAAGGATCTTCGCATCCATCTTGGTCTCTTCTTCTTTCCCGTTCACTTTCAATCACCGGTGAAAACCTCTCAAGGTCCTTTTTTTCTGCAGATGGCCCTTGCGGGGTTTTGTCTGCGGATTTCCGCTTTTCATACTGCTGAACTGATATTATAATGACTCTATTGATAACAGCAATAATTAAATTGTCTTCGACTGCTGGAGGATTTGATGATATGCCTAGGGATAGAGGGAACGGCACATACGGCCGGAATCGGGATAGTAGACGATGAGGGTAAGGTGCTTGCCAACGCCATCAAGATGATGGGCGGCGAAGCTGGCGGAATACATCCCCGGGAGGCTGCAAATCATCATGTCGTTGAAATACCAATTCAAATAGAGAAGGCATTGGAAGAGGCAAAGATGAGTTATGCGGATATTGATCTTATTGCTTTTTCCCAGGGACCAGGTCTTGGACCTTGCCTAAGAACCGCGGCGACCGCGGCAAGATCGCTTTCATTGGCATTGAATGTGCCAATAATCGGTGTCAATCATTGCGTCGCGCATTTGGAAATAGGAAGGAAGGTCACCGGCTGCGACGATCCAACGTTGCTCTATGCTTCAGGGGGGAACACGCAAGTCATTGCCTATGCCGGCGGAAGATACAGGGTATTCGGCGAGACATTGGACATAGGGATCGGCAACATGCTCGACAAGTTCGGAAGAGAGTCCGGTCTGAAATTTCCCTCAGGTCCAAAAATCGAACAGCTGGCAAGTAATGGAGGCAAACTCATCGACCTGCCATACAGCGTCAAAGGAATGGATGTCGCATTTTCAGGCATACTGACTGCGGCTTTGCAGCTAAGGAAGAAGGGAGAATCGCTCGAGGATCTCTGCTTCTCCATACAGGAGACCTGCTTTTCCATGCTGGTAGAGGTAACCGAAAGGGCGATGGCACATGTCGAGAAGGAGGAAGTGCTTCTGGGAGGCGGCGTCGTCCAGAACAAGAGACTGCAGGAAATGGTAAGGATAATGGCGCAGGAGAGGGGGGCAAATATGTATGTCCCTCCTGGAAAGCTGTGCATAGACAATGGAGCAATGATTGCCTGGACGGGGATCATCATGTATAGAAGCGGGGTCACAATGAACATCGATGATACTTCTATCAGGCAAAGATTCAGAACGGATGATGTAGATGTTACGTGGAGAGAATGATTGTTCATTTCTTACTCTTCAATTGACGCCCTGTCGAAGAGTCGACCTTTTCTAAGAATTCTTTTTCAAGAGAAGCAGGGACCGTTGCTCCCGCTGCAACGGCGTGACCTCCGCCAACGCCGCCAAGAGCTTCGGCCGAGGATCTCATTGATTCGGAAAGATCCAGACCATCACCTACGAGCTTCAAAGTGCCTCTTGAAGATACTTTAAGAGAGCCGTCAACAATTGTGAGCGCGAGTGTGGGCTTTGATTGATCAAGTAGATACTGCATTGATATCCCACAGACCGCACCTGCGAGCGTGGATCTCGATGGTCGGACCAATTGAATATTCTCGAGCATTTCGACCGCGCCATCCTCAATCTTCCTGAGTTCGGAGAGCAGTCCTTGAAAATATTCGGATTGATATTTCCCGGCCTCATGCAAAGTACTGGTGTCCCCCATGCAAAGCGCCATTCCCAATCCCGAATGTTCTGTCCTTCCGCATGAATTGACGAGCTCGGTAAGATCATTCACTTGCATCCCTCTGAATGGCGGTCTCGTTATCATTATTGTCTCGCCCCAGAGATGCTCGAGCACGCTTGTATCGCATCCCTGTCTCAGCAGTCTTATTGTTAGTATGGAAAGCATCTTGCGCACGGCAGAATCACCCAGGTCCGAATACTTCGTCTCTGGATCAAGACCTCCTTCCTTGATGAAGTCCTCAGCGGCATCAGGATGTCCCGAAAGTCCTTGGAAATAGGGATTGGTCGATCTCGATATTATCTCAACGAGTCTGCCGTTACCTAGCTTGAGGCCATTGCCTCTGATTATGAGCTTGCGCTCCATCGCACCGCTCAATATCGATTCGTTGATCGATGAGTAACTGCCCAGATGCTGCATGTCGCCGATCATCCCCGCAATTGCTATGGGCGCGGATTCCCAATTCTCATCATCGACAGCGAGCGCGAATGCAAAAGCGATGCCGCTTGCGGAGATATCTCGCATTCCGTCAAGATCGAAAAAGTGCGGGTTGACCTGCTTGACCGTATTCGATTCTCTGACAGGCTTGTGATGATCCATGACGATAATCTCAGGTCGCAATCTTTCCAGATTCTCAATCTGGCCGGAACCCATATCCAGAAATAGCATGCAGTCGAAGTGCTCCTCGGATAGTCTCTCAACGAACTTCTTTTCAAGACTCTTTGTAATAGTCGCCTGGAATCTGATTCCGGCTCTTCTCAGGCACGATCCGATTACGCTTGCGGCGGTAATCCCGTCAGCATCGTAATGGGATATCACTCGGACCGAGTTATGTTCTCTCAGAGCCTTTGCTGCTTCCCTTAATTTTGCCGAGAAATCAGGCGGGAGCTCTAAACCCCGCTTCATATGATGACCTCACTCAATCTCGAGCTTGGCGGTGTCGAGAGAATATTTCCAACCCTCTGGCAACCTGCCCTCTCTGCCATAGTACTTGACAAGCCTGCGGATCTTGGATTCGATAAGTAGTAATCCTCTTTTATTGTGATTATCTTTTGGATTGCGTTTCACGTGCTCATTAAGGGATACTGCTCGTTTCATGAGGTTCTGGAGATCATCCGGAAGGCGCGATGCGAGATTCTTCTCGCTCAATATTTGGCTCAATGACTTTCCCGTGCAAAGTCTGACTGAAGGGACCGAGTAATTGTCGCGGAGAATTATGCCAATCATAGCAGGCGTCTTCCCCTCATTGCTGAGCCTGGTAATGATTTCCTCGATATCTTTAGCGTCCGTAGAAGCCCATGAGGGTTTCTCCTTTGCGTATGGTTTCTTCGAACCCGAAGAGCCTCTTCGTCTCGCGTGCATCCTTGCCATGAAAGTCGTCGCCTCTCACAATTCAATGCTGTGGCGCGAAGTCGCCTATGGAGTCCCCCTTAATATAGTTTTTCACAACTTTTCTAGCCTCCTGGAGCACCGCAATGTACTCCTCCCGAGGGAATGATAAACGGTCCGGCAGAATATCAAAGAGCGAGACCTCCGCAACCTCATTCGATATCCTCCTAGGCCAACCCTTCGCTACGCCGAAGAAGACAATTCCGTCCCCAAGAGGAATATGACCGATAGGCTTGAAATGCATGCCCGTCTCCTCGAGGAACTCGCGATCTATCGCTTCCTCAGGATTCTCGTCACTTTCAATGCTGCCTCCGGGCATCTCCCATGCCCTCCGCCTATGGCGGACCATTACGAACTTTTTGCCCGAGAACGCAACAGCGTAGACGAAGCTCATCGGTCCACACTCTTCACAAGCAGGGCATAATGATCCTTCTCATACTGAGAAATGTCCACTTGCATTTCGACATGATATCCCCTCTCCTTGATCGATGATGTCGCCTCCTCTAAAACCGATCTCGGAGATGATGCCACATCGATGGATCTGCATTTCAACATTAGCATCCCTGAGCGGAAATTGTATTGGGAGAAGTTAGAAAGGAATATGCCGACCTGGTCAGGTTGGGCAATGTCGCAGTACAGATAATCCGCACCTGTCAATATTCCTTCCATAAGATCTTCGTCTCTCGCGTCTCCAAGCATCGGTATAATATTCTTCCTGGGCGCACAGTTCTGCATCAGTGTGCGGAAGGTTTTTTTCGAAATCTCTATTGCGAATATCCTTCCTTTGTCCACAATGTCGGAAATATGGCTCACAGTGGTTCCTGTTGATGCGCCGAGATATAGGACAACATCATTCTTGTGGAGGTCGCATCCCCTGCCTGAGAGCATGAGATAAGCTGCCAACTTGCTCCTTCCGGGATCCCAGAGCCTGTATTCGACTCCGTCGAGATTCATCCTGCGCTCACCGTATACGGCTACGCCTGGCACCAGGTTCCGCGAGTAGAGGTATCGGCCATCTGACACCACGTTCGGGCAGTCAAGATTCTTCAAATTTTGCATGTAATATAACGACTGTTGAAGTGGGATATATGATTTGCCCGTTGAGCCAAAGCAATCTTTTATCAGCCGAAATTCCCTTCCTACGATCGCATGAAAGAACTGCTCGAGAATATCGCTGGCATGGTGAGAAGGAAGGTACAGGAACTTCCTGATGAATTCACGGGAGATGAGGAAGTATCCATCGGAGCCAGCGGCTCTGCCACATCCAAGATAGACAAGTTCGCCGAAGATGCAATATTCGATTTCATGAGACGGAATAATGTCGATCTGAACATACTGAGCGAGGAGGCGGGTCTGATCGACAACGGGTCAGAAATGACACTCGTGATCGACCCTCTTGACGGCACGGCCAACTATCACGCGAGGATACCTTTCTATTCGATATCCCTTGCAATAGGGAAGGAGAGACTGGGGGACATCACTCACGGTCTTGTGATGAACCTGCTTTCAGGTGACACATATTATGCCGAGAAGGGAGTAGGGGCCACCCATAACGGCACAGAGATAATGACCAGGGAGTTCAACAGACCCGGGGCGTTATTCTTAGCATATGTCGGCAACAGCACCAATCCGGAGACCTGGAGAATAATGGAAAAGCCGAGAAGGGTCAGATCACTCGGTTGCGCATCACTGGAGATGTGCTATGTCGCGCACGGTAGGGCGGACGGCTTCTACTTCAATTGTGACGATTTCAGCAAACGGATGCGAATAATTGATATTGCAGCAAGTGCGCTTATACTAAGAGAGGCAGGAGGAGAATTGTTCGACCTGAAAGGCAACCAGCTAGATATGAAATTCTCATTGGACGACAGGGCGAATTTCATGGCGCTTGGCGATAGGAAAATCAAGGAGATGATGATGTGAAAGTCGGAATAGTGGCTAATCCGGAGCTGAAAGGGCTGAACGAGTTCATCAGGAGGGCGCTCTCTGCTCTGAAAGGGCATGATGTGCTTCTCGAGAGCTGCATATCCGAAAAACATCCCAAGCTCTCGGCGAAATTGTCAGACCTCGACGTCGACTGCATTATCACAATCGGAGGGGACGGTACAGTCCTCTACACTCTCCAGAACATACCTACTCAGGTCCCAATACTCCCCATTCGAGCCGGCCTGCTCGGATTCCTTACGGAGATTGACAAGGCAGACATCGAGGACGGGATCAGCCGACTGATCGCAGGGGAATACATCATCGATGAGCGCATGAGAATATCCTCATCGATCGACGGGACGAAGCTTCCAGATGCGCTGAACGAGGTCGTGATTCACACATCTCAAATCGCGAAACTCAGGCATTTCAATGTGAAGATCGACGGGCAATTGATGACCACCGTGCGCGCTGACGGACTGATATTTGCCACCCCGACCGGATCAACCTCCTATGCACTGAG
>JAOUEZ010000036.1 GCA_029858465.1 Thermoplasmata archaeon
TCAATATCTTCTTCTTGCCAACGAGCATCTTCGCGATCTCGCTAACGGACTTTCTCTCCCCGATGATCACTTCATCACCCCCTTGAAGGGCGTGGATGGCAATGACGCCAGCTTCGTTTCGAACTGACTGATCCTCAACATTAGCAATGAGCCGCTCACCGATGCGATGTTGAACATCTCGACGCGGTCCGGTTCGATGCCTATGTCCTTGAGAAGCTCCTTCATCCTATCTACGCGGCCCCTTGCAAGCATCGACCCGATGTCGTGATAGCAGTTCTCTTCGAGGCAGCCTATTATTGCGACGCCATCGGCGCCTTCTCTGAGCGTGTCGAGTATCTGGGTTGTCTCGAGTCTGCCAGTGCAAGGCAGCTTGACTATGCTGACGGATTCCGGTAGATGATCTCCTGCCGTGGAGGCCGCCTTCAATGCAGATAAGACATGATTCTCGCACACGAACGCGACAATGTTCAGCTTGCTGGTCATATTGCCACCTCCAGTGAAGTCTCGATTTGTGATTTGATTTGCTCTCTTGTGCAGTTCTTCAGCTCGATGGCTTTGCTCGGGCAGACCGCGACACAACTCCCACAGCCTGCGCATTTTTCTGAGACGATTTCTGCCTTCCAGCTAGCGTTCATCGTCGCCGCGCGATACGGACATGTCCTTACGCAGGTGTAGCAGGCGGAGCATTTTTCCTCATTGATTTCCGCAACCGCACCTTTCGCAACATGATATCCCTGGCGCATGAACGAAGAGATTTGAGAGACGACCGATCCGAGATCCGGATAGGCTTGGTCGGTGAGCTTTCCGAAAGCTGAGTATCCGAATAGGAATATCCCATCGCAGGTCGATTGCCCGAGCCCGCGCTGAGGGCCTCTAGATCTGACTCTGAAGTTCCAATCGGATGGAATGAAGAGCTTCTCGATGAAAGACGGCTCCCATGGCCGGGAGGTGATCGGCGCGACTATGATATCGGCTGGTATCAGAAGAGATTCTCCCAATACGAGATCTTTGACTGACACAAAAGGTCCGCTTTTCTCTATCTTCGGTCTCGCCTTGTCCTCATATCTGATGAACTTGACTCCGGCTTCCGCCGCCTCTTTCCACGCAAGCTCCAGCAGACCGGATGCTTTCACGTCACGGGCAACGACGCAGACGCTATCTGCAATCTTATTTGTCACAGCAGTCTTCGCGGACTCGAGAAGTATATGCCAAGCAGGTATTGATTGGTCGGTGGTGGATGTGAGCGATCCAAGATCATCAAAGAATACGATGCCTTTGGCTCTTGAGCCGGATTTCACGTGGTCTTCGAACTGCTCCAAAGGCACGAATTTGATCCTCGGATTCGCAGGCGGCCTGACATCAACAAGACAACGTTCGCTCATCAGAAGGATTCCGGCCGCATCCGTCTCCTTGCGTTCTCCTTTCTTAAAATATGATATCTTGAAGTTCCCTGGTATGCCTGACAGGCCATTTATTTCGGCTCCATCAATGATTTCTATGTTCTCCAATTTTACATTTGGTAAAGATTGAGGAACTATCAATTTCGTCTTGATCCCATGCAATGCAAGTGCTTTTGCCGCCTTGATTGCCTGATCCGAAGAGCCTATCACGGAGATTTCCGAACTTGAGAATTTGATCTGCCTGTCCTTGACCGGTTCGGCGAGTGACAGTCTCGCGGCTATCTCCTTTATTATCCTTGTCAGTCGCTCCGGATTGGCGCGCTCGTTCTTCCCCTTCGGCGAGCACAGGGACATGTTCAGCGTTTCTACGAGCGATGGATGGATTTTCTTGGGCAACGTGATGCTTGCTCCGATCTGTTCCATCGAGCACCAATAGACGATTATTGCCCTGTCGCACCCGTGTACGTCCAGTGTCTTGTATTCCTTTCGTGCTTTCCTGTCGCAAACCGGCTTCATGCGCAGGATAGCTCCGATATTCTTATCCTGCTTCAGAAGGGAGAGTATATTGTCGAGTTCCGATTCTCCTAGTCCGATGCAAGATGAGCAATCGGAAAGGATGACCAGAGTTTTCTTGCTCATTTGTTCACCTCCAGTCGCTCGATAACCGCAAAGCCGGTCGCTTTTCCATCCGCAAACGATTCTTCGATATCCATTGGCGATTTGCACGAGCCCGCGACAAACACGCCAATTTTGCGGTTGTCGTTTGAGACGAATCCGAATGAATCGACTTCAAGAGAAAGCTTTGCTGCCAGGACCTTGGTTTCAGGCCTTGGCTGGCCGCCTATCGATAGTACGACCATATCGTATTCGTTCTCTTCAATAGAGACATCTCCGGGATTGGTCCTTCGGACCAGCAGGTTGTCCTTTTCGGTTGGTTGCACGATGCTTGGGACTCCTTGGGAGATCTTCACATTCTTTTTCCCGGCAGCCCATTCGAGCGCTTCGACCCTTGGCTCGAATGTCCTGAGATCCATGTACAGGAAATCTACCTCGGCGTCCGGAGCACGTTCAACGAACGATCTCGCAATCCTCAGACCGTATTTACAGCAGAACTTCGAGCAGTATTCGACTCCTCCCTTTGTGGTCCTCGAACCAACGCATTGCACAATCGCGATCTTCTTCGGTTTCTGATTGTCGGATGGTCTTCTCAGCTCTCCGTGCTTGACTATGATCCTTTCGGCGTCCAATGAGGTTAGAACATTCGGAAGCAAACCGTAATTATAATGCAACACTCCGCTCGGATCGATGGGCTCGAGTCCGGTGGAAAGGATGATGGCTTTGCATTGAATCTTTGCGGCCTTCTGCTTCTCCTTGAAATTGAAAGCCTTTGTGGGGCATATTTGGATGCAGAGGTCGCAATCCCTGCTCTTGAAATGCTTACACAGTTCTGAGTCAACAGAGGGAGCATTTGGAATGGCCCCATGAGGAGGAGCTATAAGCGCTCCCTGAACCGGACATACGGCCATGCACTTCCCGCATGCTATGCATTTATCCGGATTCACGTATCGAGGAGAAGTCACGATCTCTAATTCTGCAGTCTCTGGGCCGAGGGTAGCGGACTTTAATGAGGAATTCGAGAGCACTTCCAGTTTTTCGGACGTGCATATCCTGGAAGATGCATCTCTTGGCATACACACATGGCACATCGTGCACTCAATGTCGCCCTTGCAAGAAAGCTCGAGCGGCACCCCACCGACGAACGGCGCCGTATCGACTATTGCGACATTTTTTCCAAGTGACAATAGAGTCTCCGCCGCACCTATCCCGGCTGGTCCGCCACCGATAATCACGACTTCTTTCATCCTCTCACGTCCGTCATTCCAACCACATATCGTCCGACATAGTATGAAATATGCTGCAGAATCCGCTCCTTTGCTCTTTAAGGCATCTGAGTGGGACTGCTCTGAGTTTGAAATTGGAGAAAGAGGTTTTGGAATCCTCCTCGCATGGATTTAGGGAGGATTTTTTTTGATCGCTTAGTTCAAGCCCGTTATGTATCCGTTGTCGTCGATGTTAATCTTCTCCGCAGCTGGGACTTTTGGCAGTCCTGGCATAGTCATTATTTCACCGGTCAGCGGGACGATGAAACCCGCGCCGTTCGATAGTCTGACCTCTCGGACCGTCAGAACCCAGTTTCTTGGAGCGCCCTTGGTCTTCGGGTCGTCGGTTATCGATAGCTGCGTTTTCGCCATGCAAATGGGCAGTTTGTCATTGCCTGATTTCTCGATCGCTTCGATATCTTTTGGTGCGGTTCCTACATAGACAACATCTTTCGCGCCGTAAATCTCGGTCGCGATGATCTTTATCTTCTCCTTTATCGGAAGTTTCTCGTCATATAGGAACTTGAACTTGCTCTTTTCCTTCTCAATTGTTTCCAACACCGCCTTCGCAAGATCTATTCCGCCCTTACCGCCCTCGGTGAATACTCGAGAGAAAGCAGCTCTGACGCCGACCTTCTTGCAGTGCTCCATGCTGTGCTGCATCTCCTCCTCGGTATCTGTCGGGAATTGATTGAGTGCGACAACGACTGGTACGCCGAACTTCTTCATGTTCTCGACATGCTTGTCTAGGTTCGCGAAGCCCTTCTCGAGCCAGTCGAGGTGCTGTTTCATCTCCTGCTTCGTAGGTTCCTTTCCCATATTTTCATCAGGCATACCACCATGTATCTTCAGAGCCCTGACGCTTGAGACAATGACGACGCAGTCTGGCTTGAATCCACCTTGCCTGCAGACGATGTTCAAGAACTTCTCTGCTCCGAGGTCTGCGGCGAAACCGCCCTCTGTCAGGACATAATCTGCAAGCTTCAATGCGTATTTCGTCCCAACCATCGAGCTGTTGCCGTGCGCGATGTTTGCGAACGGTCCTGTATGATCGAAGCAAGGCTGTCCTTCCAGAGTCTGGACAAGATTCGGATTTATTGCGTCTTTCAGCAGCAGACACATTGAGCCGACGCATTTCAGCTGGCTTGCCGTCACGGGCTTGTTATCTTGGGTATAGGCTACCACGATCTTCGAGAGCCTCTCCCTCAGGTCCTTCATATCCTTTGCCAGCGCCAATATCGCCATTATCTCGGATGCAACTGTGATGTCGAACCGTGATTCATGCGGAACTCCGCCGGCCGCTCTGCCACCAAGGCCCACGATTATCTTTCTTAGCTCTCGCGCATTCATATCCATCGCTTTGCCCCAGACGATCCTTGTCGGATCGATATTGAGACTGTTGCCATGTGTCAGATGGTTCTCAAGAATTGCCGAGAGCAGGTTATGGGCTGCACCGACGGCATGGAAATCACCGTTGAAATGCAGGTCGATATCCCACATAGGATAAACCTGGGAATAACCTCCGCCAGTTGCGCCTCCTTTTATTCCAAAGACAGGTCCAAGTGATGGCTCTCTCAGCGATAGCATTACTTTCTTTCCAAGAATTCCCATTGCTTGACAGAGTCCGATCGAGGTGACAGTCTTTCCCTCACCAGCTTTTGTCGCGGTTATCGCGGTGACCAATATGAGCTTCCCATCTTTGTTTTTATCAAAACGCTTCAGTACGCTTAAGGGCACCTTCGCTTTGTATTTTCCATAGAACTCAAGATCGTCTCTTGTCAGACCGATTTTTTCTGCAATCTTTTCAATTGGCTGAACTTTTGCCTCTTGTGCAATTTCAATATCGGGCTTAATAATTCCACCTTCCTGCCTTGAACCTCGAAAGGAGAACAATTATAAAGCCGTTCCGCAACTGCTGGCTAGAATTGGAATTGAAAATCGACTGAAAATTGCATTGGAAGAATTTCCTAAACCGATTCAAAAGGTCTAGAAAGGTGATTTCATCCGTTGAAACCGTGTCGAAATCACAGCCCGTAATTCTTGAAGTTTCCCCTCATTCTTTCGATAATTTTTCTTGAAAAAGTCAAATTGAATTTATTTTCTCTCCCAAGAGGTTCGATTCGAAAGAAGTTGATGCCATTTAATGCAGATGGTCTCGCACAGGAAAAGGATTTTGATATTCAATTCAAAGTCTTGTTGAGAATCCCTTTTTTATAATCGTTGAGCATTGGGCATTCAAGTACGGAGGTGAGTTATTGGTCGCGGAGATTATTGACGGCAAGGCTATATCTGAGCAGATCAGAGCCGAACTGGTATCCGAGGTCAAGAGATTGACCGAGAAGGGGTTCAGGCCAGGCCTCGCAGTCGTCTTGGTCGGGGAGAATCCTGCGTCACAGGTATACGTAGGAAAGAAGGAGCAGTCTTGCGAGGAGCTCGGATTGTATTCCGAATGCTACAGGCTCACGGACAAAACGCCAGAAGAGGAGCTGCTGACATTGATCGACACACTGAACAAGAAAGAGGAGATCGATGGAATACTTGTCCAGTTGCCATTACCAAAGCACATCAATGAGGAGAAGGTACTTCTCAGAATCGATCCGGACAAGGATGTTGACGGATTCCACCCAGTGAATGTTGGCAGGATGTGCATCGGCAATCCCAGGTTCCTTCCATGCACCCCATCGGGCGTGCAGGAGCTGCTTGTAAGGACGGGGCACAATCCAGATGGAAAGCATGTCGTCGTCCTCGGGAGGAGCAATATCGTTGGCAAGCCAGTGGCGAACATCCTTCTTCAGAAGGCGAAGGGGGCGAATGCGACTGTTACGATCTGCCATTCAGCCACAAAGAACATTGCCGAAATAACCAAACAGGCAGACGTCTTAGTGGCCGCGATAGGCAAGCCGAAATTTGTCACGGCGGACATGGTAAAGCCAGGAGCCGTCGTCATAGACGTCGGTGTCAATAGGATAGAGGACAAGAGCACAAAATCGGGTACGAGGCTCGTTGGAGACGTCGACTTCGAAGCAGTGAAGAATGTCGCGAGTGCAATCACCCCTGTTCCTGGAGGCGTCGGCCCTATGACCATCGCCATGCTCATGAAGAACACGGTAAAATCGGCCCAGATAAGAGCCGGCGAACTGAAAATCTGAGCAGAAGAATTCCGGGTTGTGCCCCGGAATACCACATTTATTTTCAACCAATAGATTGGTAGAAGGCTTCATTGCATGTTATTTCTCGCAAGGGAGCAAAATACGGTCACAAAATGAATCATTGCCAGAAAATGGCAGTATATTTTTGGAGCTTTTTCGAATTGCATTGAAAGTTGCCAGCTTTTTTGTAGTCTTGACAAAGTATTTATCAAACATTCCTATACCACGAAAACGTAAGCGGAACCCGAT
This sequence comes from Thermoplasmata archaeon, assembly GCA_029858465.1. GTDB lineage: Archaea > Thermoplasmatota > Thermoplasmata > UBA10834 > DTMW01 > JAOUEZ01. The sequence continues at coordinate 6,679 of JAOUEZ010000036.1, forward strand.
GATTCCGGAACGAGTTTCCCGGATCCATGTGAGGAATACTCTGTGTATGAGGACTTGAAAATAAGGTTAGGCTATCCGAGGCATGATCATACAGAAGGCGCGCAGCAAGTATTCTACGGCTCTATAATCGCAGACTACAGAAGTTGTGCAACCAAGAATCCTATCACTAGTAGAAATATCCGCTTCGATTGAATTAATTGAATGAGAGAATAGAAGGTGTATTTAGATGTCCGAAAAGGGCCATCAGATGTATGAAGCAAGCCTGTTCAAAGATAAGAAGTTGATAAAGACTCCAAATCTTCTGGATCTGGAATCAGCCAGAAAATCCTTCAGCTGGGATAAGTACTGGCAGGAAATTGAGACCTTTGAGAACGGAAAGATGAACGCCGCGCACAATGTCATCGACGTCCATTCAGTAGGGCCGAACAGAAACAAGGTCGCACTATATTTCGAGGGGGATGATGGTAAGACCGAGAAATACACATTCGGAGAAATGGCGGATCTCTCAAACAAGTTCGCAAATGTCCTTAAGAAGCTGGGCGTGAGGAGGCAGGATCGGGTCTTCTACTTCCTATCAAGAAGCCCGGAACTCTACGTGTCGTTCATTGGCACACTCAAGGTTGGCGCAATTGCCGGCACAATGTTCCCCGCCTTCGGGGAGGACGCCCTCAGGGATCGATTGCTCGATAGCGGCGCAAAGTACCTGGTGACGGAAGAGCAGCTAAAGGAAAGAGTCTACAAAGTAAGGGATCAGTTGCCCGAATTGAGGCACATCATAGTTGTCAAGAAGGGCGCAGACTCATCAAAGGGAGAAATATGCTATGAGACAGAAATGGAGGCTGCGTCGTCAAAATTCACAATCGAGAAAATGGATCCTGAGGAATACACATACATGCTCTATACCTCTGGGACTACCGGAAAACCCAAAGGGGTCGTACATGCCCATGGAGGAATCGTACAGCAATACCTATCATCAAAATGGGTACTTGATCTTCAGCCAGATGACACCTACTGGTGCACTGCGGATCTCGGATGGGTCACTGGGATAGTCTATGGCCTCATGGGGCCATGGGCGAATGGCATATCGCAGGTCGGATATGGCGGAAGATTCAAGCCAGAGGCTTGGTACAATGTGATTCAGAAGTACAAGGTGACTGTATGGTACACCGCGCCTACAGCGATAAGGATGCTGATGGCGGCCGGTGACGAAGTGCCGAAGAGATACGACATGAGTTCTCTTAGATATCTTTGCTCGGTCGGAGAGCCCTTGAACCCTGAGGGAGTGAAGTGGGGGCTGAAGGTTTTTGGCCATCCGTTCAACGACACATGGTGGCAGACCGAGACAGGAAGCATTCTTATAACGAACTATCCGTGCATGCCGATAAAGTTCGGCTCGATGGGGAAGCTGTTCCCAGGCATCGAGGGAGCAATAGTGGACGAAGAGGGGAAACCTCTGCCGCAAGGCGCGGAGGGGGATCTTGCCCTCAAGCCAGGGTGGCCTTCGATGATGAGGACCATCTGGAAGAATGAGAAAAGATTCAACGAATATTTCAGAAACGGATGGTACATCACCGGAGACACTGCGACAATTGACAAGGACGGATACTTCTGGTATGTCGGAAGGGCCGACGATGTCATCAAGACATCCGGTGAGAGAGTGGGACCGTTCGAAGTGGAGAGTGCTCTCGTTGAACACCCGGCAGTCGCTGAGGCGGGTGTCATCGGGAAACCCGACCCATTGCGCGGGAACATCATCAAGGCATTCGTGATGTTGAAGCCCGGACAGAAACCATCTGACGAGCTTAGGGAGACCATTCAGACGTTTGTCAAAGGGAAGCTTGCCGGTCACGCCTATCCGAGAGAGATCGAATTCGTCGACTCCCTGCCGAAAACAAGAAGCGGAAAAATAATGAGGAGGGTCCTCAAGGCAAAGGAGCTTGGACTACCGATCGGCGACACATCGACGCTGGAGAGAGACTGAGTTCCCAGCGCCCTCATTTTCCTTTTTCCTTAGGATTATTGCAGGGTGAGTGATAATTTGGTAGAAGATAATGATCAGAGAATCACAGAAATTGAAAGCAAGTTGCAAACGATAAGAGAAATCCTGAGCGTAGTCACGATTGTGATATTTACGATTTTTGTGGGAATACCGATCCTTGGATCCGTAATCGGAATAGGAACATATTCGCCGTTCTTCGGAGCCGCCTGGAACACGATGCTTCTGTATGGTCTCTTGGTGGCAAATGCTGTCGGGTATCTATGGAGCGAGCTGTGAGGGGGGAGCAAGAATGGACAAGAAAATCAAGAATACCATCATACTCGTTCTGACAGTATTCGTCATAGTTGCAATCCAGCAGGGAATACTGTACTCAATAGACCAAAGCATCGGCACCGGCAATGTGCAGGTGATCGTGACAGATTCATCGGGCAAGGAGCAGTGGACCATGGGGCTCATCCCGCAATTGCAGACCGTCACGATGGCTGATGCGATTGCAGACGGGCTGAAAATCTGGGCCGCACCCGGTGATTACTCCGGGGATTCAATCATGGGAATCACCTCCGCGATCGCAGCCGTAATGTGGATTGTATGGCTCGGAGTATTCCTCGGGTTCCCAGGCAACATCCAGCTGAGGAAGGAAAGAATCCTCGGCCTTGTGGGCGTCTCGCTTCTGATCTTGATTCTGAACCTCATATTCCTGAGATCTATCGCGGACGCGACTACCGCCGGGTCTGTTGTCAAAAACACAGCGGGCCACCTGTCGCTCGCGATAAACAACACCGGAATCCTGATGGCGATTCTGTTCCACAGGCTCGGAATCGGAGTGAAAAACCCGGAAACGCCTTTCATGCCCGCGCTGGGGGCTTCGAAATGC
>JAOUEZ010000037.1 GCA_029858465.1 Thermoplasmata archaeon
GAGCTCCCGGCATACGATCCGAGAGGAACGATCGGCATGGCTCTCACATACGCCACTTCCGAGAGGGGAGCGGACCACCTGAGGGCATGGCCAGCGGCTGTCGAGGCATACGGCAGTACGGACCCCTTCATTACGGAAGGGAAAGCTGAGCTTGTTTCAGAGGATCAGCGCAGGACAGCGGCAAAATGGAGCATAATGTTCTGCGACTTCCTTAGCATTGGCTACGAACCTATGGCGAAGCTGTACAACGTCGTCACGGGCAAGAACGTCGATGAGGCATATCTCAGACATGTCGGAGACAGGATCTGGAACCTTGTCAGGGCGTTCAATGTTCGAGAGGGCTTCACCAACAAAGAAGATGTGCAGCCGTTCAGAATCGAGAACGAGCCTTTGCCAAGAGGAAAGACAGAGGGGCATAAAGTGTCCAAAGAGGATTTCGAGAAAATCCTCAAGGAATACTACAAGCTTTGGAACTGGGACGACCAGGGCAGACCAACAAAAGCAGCCCTTCATGCCGTCGAGCTCGACGATATAGCTGCTCAATTGCCGTATCTGAACTGAAATTCAGTTCTCTCAAACCCTTTAACTCGATATTCTTTAATTTATCATCAGTAAATTACTTGATGCACTCTAACTCTATGCATTTCGGAGGAATCAGTTGAGAGCAAATTCCTTTGCGACCGCAGTTGTTTCACTTCTTCTGATAATTTCGTTGTCCCTTTTTCCTTCAGCAGCCTCTCAGGAGGACGATTGGCCGATAGGCAAAGAATGGCTGTATTACTATCTGGATGAATTTGATCAAGCTGCTTTCATCGGACAATGGCGTTACATATGCGTAGGCGAGACTGAATGGTCATTGAAGGGAACGGAAGTTGAAGTTGTCAAATATATTTCATATATTTTCACGAACGCAACTGGTACATCCGAAGGAATGCAGTTATCCGGAAATTGGGATCTATATTCCGAAGAATATTACGATGTCGACTCGGGATATCTTGTCGCATACGTCATCAATGAGACAATGAATCTCAGAGCAGAGGACTATCTTGACTCCTATGAATGGAATTACAGCCAACACAATGTGACTGAGTTTCTGCCGCCCGGTGGAACAGGCTATGAACCGTTCGATTTGGAGGAGGGGACGATCTGGACGAAGAACTATACCCAAGAATCGACGTCCGTGGGAGAATTTAACGGCGAGCCTTTTGAAGAGCATTCCATTTACACAGAGCAGGTGCAGTATACTTTCAAGGGATACGAAATGATAACGGTCCCAGCAGGGGAGTTCTTTTGTTCGGTATATGAGAGCGAATACGAGGATGGCAGCATTCAGACACAATATTATTCCTCAAGGGCGGAGAACTTGGTCAAGATAATCGAATACTTCGGGCCTGATGAAACCATCACGATCAGTCTTGAATCCTACGGAGAAGTAAAGAACACTGTACCATCGACTTTAGAGATATCGCCGGTCGCAGGCGTAATCTTCCTTTCATTTATTGGGGCTACAGCTGTAGCTACTGTTATTGCCGCATCGATCGTGAGAAAAAAGAAAGAAACTCCTCCAGGTTTTGCCTGAGCTATCAGACCTTCGCAGGCCGGCCAATAGCAACTGTGTGATTCCCATGCACTAGGATTTCTGCAAAGGCATTTATATAACCAGAGCTTTGAAGCCAACAATGCCCGAGCAAGAGGAATCTGAAACGCACAGGAAGATATGGTTCGCAGCATCTGTCTTCTTGATCGTACTCGGTATTGTCTTCTATTGGACATGGGGCGTAATGTTCAATACATGGAACATTTTCGAGGTGGAGAGCCTCGGGGCATATGTCATTACTGTGCTTCTTCTCAGCTTCGGAATTATTGGAGCGCTCCTCACGAAAAAGAAGAAATAGAAAAATCACATCGGTTTTGAGAGATGCACGACATTCTCAGCATCTTTGCCGCAAACGACGCATTTAACCTTCCTCGGAGAAGCATCCGAGACATCATTCCCCAAGATGCTCCGATCCGTCGTCGTTTCGATTTTGCGCCCGCATTCTTCGCTGCCGCACCATCCGACCCTTATCAGTTTCTCCGGCAGGTTGTCCAATGAAGTCGCGTCAACAATGTTGTTCTCGAGATTCTTTGTTGCCTTCTCGAGAAGGCTTTCCGATATCGAAGCAATTATCGTATTCACTCGGTCCTGTAATTCGCTTCTTTTTATTGTGGCTTTCTCGCCCGTGTCTCTCCGAACGGCAACACAACTATTGTTGGCAATGTCTCTTGGGCCAAGCTCAACCCTCAGCGGGACACCTTTAATCTCCCAGTCGTAGAATTTGTTGCCCGGCCTGACGTCCCTCAGGTCGAGGTGAACCCTGAACTCATTATTCTTCAGCTCCTGCGCGAGCTTTTTAGCCTCGGAATAGACCTCCTCTACGGAGCCCTTTGCAGGTATCGGGACGACGACGATTTGGTATGGGGCGATATCCGGCGGCATGATGATCCCCTTATCATCGCCGTGCACTGCGATCACGGCTCCGATAAGCCTCTCGCTCATGCCAAATGTGGTCTGATGGACATATTTGTGCTCGCCCTTCTCATCCTCGTATTTAATCTCGTACGGCCTTGAGAAATTATCCTTGTATTGGTGAATCGAGCCGAGCTGAAGGCTTCTTCCGGAGGGTAATAGCATGTCTATGCCGACCGTATAGCATGCTCCCGGGAACTTGTCCCATTCCGTTCTCTTAAGCACCTTGTAAGGCAGGCACAGATGCCGCATCAATTTCTCTGTTATCTCGAAATTCTCCCTGATCTGCCTCTCCGCATCCTCGAAGTCGGCATGACACGTGTGAGATTCGAAGAAATGGATCTCCCTGACCCTGATGAACGCTCGGGTCATTTTCGTCTCGTATCTGAACACGTTCACTATCTGGTAGATCTTCAACGGAAGGTCCGCGTGCGACCTGATCCAGACGGAGAACATCGGGTACATCGCAGTCTCGCTAGTTGGCCTCAGGAGCATCTTGACATCAAGCGGGTTAAGGCCCGCATGTGTGACCCAGAAGACCTCTGCGTCGAACCCTTTGATGTGCTCCTTCTCCTTTGAGAATTCGTTCTCCGGGATGAGCAAAGGGAAGAGGACCTCGTGATGGTCCGTATCGTCACAGTAATGTCTGATGTATCTGTCGATGTGCTGCATGATTTTCCAGCCGTATGGGGTCCAGACATTCATCCCCTTGATGGGGTATCTCTTGTCCGAAAGTCCCGCGAGCTCGACTATCTCGTTGTACCATTCGCCGAAGTCTTCCGATTTCTTCATGTCAAATCACGGCAAATCCGAGGGTCAATATCTAAATTATGGTTGTAAATCATGCGATTTCCTTCGCAATTGCTGGAGCGACGGAGAAAGCCGTCTTGTTGTTCTCAATAGTATCTGATGAGATTATCATATCGCAGCATTTCGAGAGGCGATCTATCGCGTTGCTGGCGAACAGTCCGTGCGTGCACGCGGCAATGACCTGAGAAGCACCGTGCTTCTTCAGTTCTGAAGCGGCGGTCACTATAGTGCCCCCTGTCGAAATGATGTCGTCGATTATTGCGACCCTCTTTCCTGCCACGGCTATAGATTTCGGCTCCACCTTGACGGTGTTTCCGTCAATTCTCTCCTTGACGAGGTAATCGCTAGGGACGCCGACGCTCTTTCCGACCTTTTCCGCGGTCTTCATTCTCCCCTCGTCAGGCGAGACAACAAAATCGACGCCTATCTCCTTCAATTTCCTCGCCATATCATTTGCGCCGCATACGTTCCTCGCCTCTGACGTCTCGAACCAGTCAATTATCGAATCAGTATGAATGTCAACAGTCAAGACAAGGTCAGGGTAGACCTCTACAGCCCTTACCAAGGCCCTAGCGCTTATCGGCTCGCCGTCATTGAATTTCTTGTCCTGCCGCGCGTATCCGAAATATGGGATCACAAGCGTGAGTTTTCTGTAATTGAACTCCTCGATCGCGTCGCACAGGAGGAGCGTCTCCACGATCATCTCGTCAGGATATGTGTTGCTCACGAGGATGACTTCCTCATCATCCAGCGGTTCGAGTATCCTCACATATTTCTCTCCATCCGGGAATCTCTTGTTCTCGGTCCTAACTATGGGAGAATCCAATTGTTTAGCGAGCGCAGATGAAAGCATATGGGACGATGAGCCACTGATCACTTTCATGTGTATCTGACCCCAAGGTCTGATGGTGATATGACCACGGTATATTGAGACTTTGGTGGTATCGCATAATTCCGGCAGAATATGCCTGATGCTGAGAGGCCAGCTCTAAAAGCTCTTCCGGCCCGAGCATAAATTGCCAGTTGCTCCCTGCACCGAACACTTTTTTATACTTCACGATATTGTATCATATTTGATATGGGTGCTCTTGTTGGGTGTGCTGGCTGGTCATATGAGGATTGGGTGGAGCGGTTCTACCCGATGAGCCTTGCTGGTAAAAGGTCGGAATGGCTGGCGTATTACGCTCAATTCTTCCCGACCGTCGAGATCAACTCGACCTTCTATCGGGTTCCGACGCAGGATATCGTCAAGAGCTGGGTTGACAAGGGCTCGAAGATTGGGAAGTTCGAATTCTCCGTCAAGATGCACAAGGCGGTGACTCATGAAGCCTTGGTAGAAGGGACCGCGGACAAGGCGGCGGCTCAGGCGGCGAGTTTTCAGGACATCTGCCTCAAGCCTCTTGCTGAGGCGGGTCTTCTTGGTGCCGTCCTTATTCAGATGTCTCCTGCATTCACGCTCGACAAGGAAGATTCAATGGAAAGGCTTAGGACCCTCCTCGAACTGCTCAGCACGGATCGATTCAAGTATGCGGTGGAATTCAGGCACAAGAGCTGGGTGAACGAGGCTGGGACGGACCTCAAGTCGGATGTTCTCGACTTGCTCAGGGAGTTCAATGTCGCGGACGTGAAGGTCGACGGCCCCGCTTTCCCCATCACTCGCTCTCTCACGGCAAACCAGGCTTATGTCCGACTCCATGGGCGAAACTACGATATTTGGTTCAAGGACGAGAGCGAGAGCGATTACAGAATAAACAGATACGATTATCTGTACTCAGAAGAGCAGCTGAGCCGCTGGAAGCCGAGGATCGAAGAGCTCATGGAGAACGCTCCCGAAGTGAGAATTTATTTCAACAATCATGGAAGGGCGAAAGCAGTCAAGAACGCCCTGTACATGATGGACCTGCTAGGAATCCCGCACGAGCAAAAAGCAGTTGACATCCAAGATCAGATGAGGCTCGGGGATTATTTCTGATCATGCGGAATGTCTCAGATGGCTTATGCCCTGCTCGTCCTCGTAGACCTCGAGGAGATTGCTGAGCTGATCCCTGACATCATCGATATGCGTGATCAGTATTATCTGCCTGAACTGGCTGCTGAGAGAATTGAATGAGAGCAGCAGGTTCCTTTTTCTCGCCGCATCCTGCGATCCGAATATCTCGTCGAGGACGAGGAGGTTTATCCCTTCCGTCAGAGTCCTCTCCGCTATAACGCGGGATATCGCAAGCCTGAGGCAGAGGTTGGCAAGATCAGACTCGCCCCCAGAAAACCTGTCAAGCACGTGCGATTCTCCCCCATCATCAATGAAGATATTGTACCTCTCATCAAGTGTGAGTCTTTCGTACCTTCCGTCCGTCAGCTGGCCGAGGAGATCGCTTGCGATTTGAGAAAGCGTCGGGATAATCCTCGAGATGAGATTGTTCCGGAAGCTCTTCATTATCTCATCCAGCTTTGCCATGTACCGCAGCTCGTCCTCGATGTCCTTGACCTTGCTCTCGGAGGCGCCGATCGATGCGATTTCCTTTTCGATCGATGCGCGTTCCGATGCCGAGGATTCCCGGGATTCTGTGAATTTCAAGATGGACTCATACAACTCATTCGATTTTTCCCGCAGCTCAGCCGCTCTCTTCTCAGCTTCCTCGAGGCTCGTCTCTAAGAGTTCTGCCTCAGTTGAATCATATTTGAATTTCTCAAGAGCCGTCTCAAGATCCTTTATTTCGGATCCAGTCTTCCTTTCAGATGATTCGAATTCGTCGATCTTATCCGCAACTGCGGTCAGGACAAGGAGTCGGTCTCTTTCCTGCGTCCTGAGATCAATTGACGAGGAGAGCTTCTCGAGTTCCGATGCTGAGAACTCGATTTGACTAACCTCTTTCGTTTCCTTCTCGAGATTTGCGATCTTGTCTTTTGTCCTCTTCATCTCGTTCCGATTGAGCTCTATGCCTTTTTCCAGCTGCGCGCACTCTCTCTCTTTGCCAGAAAGTATGTCGAGCTTCCTATCGAGAGCTTCAAGTTTCCTCTTCCTATCTGAGATGGTGCTCTCGGCCTCGCTCTTAAATTTTTCGAGCGATTCAAGTTCCCGCTCGACGCTTTCAACCGATTCACTGAGCTTCGCTGTCAGGCCTTCGTAATGTTTCCCCAATGGACGCTCGCAGGTCGGGCATTGGCTATCAGGGCCCAATTTGTCTATCTGAGTGAGATGATCCCTGTCCGTCTTCAGTTGATTTTTAGAATTTTTGATCCTCTCGTTTAGCTCAGATTGCCTCTGTTTTGCACCGGATAATTCTTCTTCGGTCTCAATCCTGTCTTTCTTTATCCCATCCAATTTCTTAATTTCCTCTGACAGCCTCTCTTTTGACATAATCTGGCTGTCGATATCTTTCTCGACTGCCTGCGCCTCTTTCCGCATCTCATCAAGTTGCTTCTTCATTTCCATGAAGCGTTCAAAATCGCGCTTTCTCTTCTGAAGTTCTTCGTACTTTTTCTTCAATTCAGCGATTTCTTTCTCGATAGCCGATTGTTTTTCTACTGATTTTTTCGCATTTTTCGCTTCTTCCAGATCCCGTCTGATTCTTTCTAATTCATCTTTTTTCGAATTTAGACTAGCCTTCGTGAGCTTGATCTGATTCTCGATCGCGGACAACTCTTTTAGCCTCGAATTGATTTCGTCCGTCCTCGAATCGAGTTTCTTCTCTTTTTCGATCAATTCCGATTGTTGCTTCCTTAATGATTCGATTTTTTTATCGCTTGCTTCCTTAATCTTCTCCAATTCATTCTTTCTGATATTGAGTGCATCTTTTTTCGATTTCCCATCGTCCCCTAATGTCATCATCCTCAGGTCATCCACCCTGCCGCGCTGATATCTGTTATCCGTCCCGATCTCCTTTATGATGTCATCCAGCCTGTCAATTCCCAGCATTCTGACGACCGTATCCCTCCGTTGGCTGTCGGGCAGGGAGGACAATGCCGCAAGATCTTTCTGCCTTGCGAACACCGAGACGAAGAATGACTTGTAATCCATCCCCAGCTTCCTCTCGATCTCCTGCGTGACCTCGGTCGCACCTGTGGCGACGGTTTTTCCGTTTATCTTCAAGGAGGCGTCGATCGACAATGATTTCCCGGTCATTTCTCTTGAGACGACAAATTCGTCCCCGCCGTATGAGAATTCGAGTTTGACAGATGTCGGCTCGCGTTGGGAAGCCCCACTCCTCCTGATGCTCTTCTTCTCCCCGCGATCTATTTCTTTTCTGTTTCCGAACAGTGCCCATGCGATTGATTCTACAAGCGTGGATTTTCCGACCCCGTTCTTCCCGACTATGCCTATTACTCCGTCTCCGAGTTCGAGCTGGGCATGGGCGAATTTTCTATAGTTTTTCAGCTCGAGATAGTTGATTTTCATTTCTCCCCCCTCGCGAAGAGGTCCAGCGCGAGCTTTTCAAGCCGTTTCTTGTCAAAATTCTCAGCAGAGGTCTTCTGGAGAAATTGAGAAAACTCTTCCTCGAGTCTTCCAATATGAGGGTTCTCGCTCTGTATCAGCTGCTCCTCTTCTCTGTTCATAATCTTGAGTTCAAAGTTCAGCGCGGAGTCCACCTGTCTTCTGATGGAATTCATATCAAGGTCTCTCTGGGTGTCCCTCGAAAGACCTGACAGAGTCATTCTTAGGATTGCTCCATCGATGTCCCTCGATTCGATCTCGCGAATCAATGTCTTCTTGACTGAGGCCGCGTCTGATCCCGACACATCGATGGTTGGCATATCTATCATTTTTCTGGTTTTGATAGGCATAAATTTTCTGATGTTTCGCTCCAAATCAAGCGATACATAGCCCTTCTCGACACCGGCCTCTGATATGCTCGCTCTCTCTGTCGATCCTGCATAGCAGCAATTATCTGTTATCTCAACAAAGTTGTGATAATGGCCAAGAGCGACATAGTCCGCTTCTCGGTCTATCTCCGACGAGGTCATCAGGAGTTCGTTGATCTCATTAGTCCTGAATACGCCGAGGCCAACCACGCCAGTATGCATCATCACGATTCTTTTATTCTCGCTCTTCTTCTCCGAAATCTTTTTTGTTCCTTCCTTGAATCTTTCGTCATTCGTGTGAGGAAGGGCGAGTATCTCGACGCCTTCTTTGTCGATGATTTTCAGGTCCCCCTCATAGACGAGATCGCAATTCTCAAGATGTTCAAGTATCCTGAAAACGCTCCCTGTTTCGCTCAGTCTCGGGGTCTCATGATTGCCGGATATTGCGACGAACCCTATCCCGGCCTCCGAGAGCCTCCTTATCTGTTCCATTGCGAACGATATCGCACGATTTGAGGGTCTGACCGAATCGAATAGGTCGCCCGTATGAATCACGAGGCTCGGACGGTCTCTCAGGGAAGCGTCTACAAAGCGCTCGAAGGCATCGTTGAAGTCCGCCTCTCTTTGGTTGAGGCCCCTCTCGGAATCGATCTTCGAATAGGCCGTATATCCGAGATGAGTGTCCGATACATGGAAGATTTTCATGATAGGCCCTGTCCATATATTCCCATATATTAGCCATTAGGCGTTCTTGCTTACCGTATGAATTTTTTTCTTATTTTCATCCGAATTAAAAGAACCTCTTTTCGAGTTTCTTTTTCACTGTATCTCCCAGGGTTTTCAATCAATAATCTGCCGATTCGTACTTAATCATGATGAATGGTCTTTCGAAATTGGAAAGGCGCTGATTTCTCAGAAACGATAAATAGGCTGCTTTTCCATCAAATGAAGCGTGTCGCCTGCTCTTCTCACCTTTGGGACGAAGGAGGATTCGCCTCCTCTGCGCTTCAAAATTTTCGGCCTCGGCGGAGCCGGCTGCAATCTTATCACAAGATCCGCATTTCCAAGCGTTGCAGTCGGATCTGCTCCTCACGAAGTCGATAAGTGCGTCAACTCCACAAGGTTGATCATGTCTGCCGAGGAGCTTCAAAGCTATGCGGACATTGATCCGGGCATTCTGACGCCAAACATGCTTCCTTCAGATATCAGGAATTGCTTCTACGACCATGACATATCCATCCTTACCGCCGGGCTTGGCGGGGCGACTGGAAGCAAAGGCATCAAGCTGTTCTCATCGGCGTCGAGAAAAATGTCGAGGGGTTCGATATCCATCGTCTCCATGCCCTTCTCAGTCGAGAGCGAGAATCGTAGAAAGACCGCGAGAGAGACTCTGAATGATCTCACAAACAGGAGC
>JAOUEZ010000220.1 GCA_029858465.1 Thermoplasmata archaeon
GTATGCCGGGAGCTCCATCCCTTTCACATGCATTGCATATTTGTACGAGTCCTTTCCAATTGCCTTCACAGCTGGAGCAGTGCCATCTGCGAACAACTTGCCGAGGTTGCCCTTGCGCAGCGCCAATATCTGAGGCATCGCGACATATGCGTCAATGTTCCCGAATTTCAGATCGATGCCGTCGGTCTCATTCTTTGTGATGATCCCCTTCTCATAAAGCTCCATGGCGAACGCGATCGTGTCGCCGGCCGACATGGTGTCGATCCCGTACATGTCGCATTCCATGTTGAACTTGATGATTGCGCTGAGATCTCCGACGCCACAGTTCGATCCGCACAAGGCGATTGTCTCGTATTCCGGTCCTTCGACCTTCGCGCTCTCGAACCTCCCTCTGCCCTTTGTCCATGAGGCGCATGCCAGCACGCAGCCGAAGCAGGCCCTCCGCCTGATGGTGTGGTTCGCCTTGAGGGTCTCCGTATCTATCTTTGAGACATCGTCGAACATCCCGTCCTGGAAATTCCTTGTTGGCAGGATGCCGGAATCTTGGCTCATGGTGACTATCATCGGCGTTCCATCCGTGATCATGCCCTCGTTGTCCGGGTTGTTGAGGCCGTCGACCTTGTATGATTCCTTGCAGACCTCGACTATCTTGCTGATATTCGAGACCGCCAGTCCCATCGTGCCCCTCACCGCGATCGCCTTCAGGTTCTTGCTTCCCATGACGGCTCCGACGCCGCCTCTCGCCGCTTGCCGGTAGATGTCGCTGCAGATACAGGCCATCTTCGACATGTTCTCTCCTGCGGGACCGACTGAGGCAATCCTGATCTTCTGGTCGTTGTTCTCGTCTCTTATCATCTTCTGAACATCAATCGTATTCTTTCCCCAGAGCTTCGAACCATCCTTCAGCTCCGCCTTGCCGTCCTTGATGTAGAGGTAGACAGGCTTGCTCGCCCTGCCCTTGATAATTATCCCATCGAAGCCCGCATACTTCAGCTCTGGTCCGAGGTGCCCTCCGACATAGCAATCGAGATATGTCCCAGTGGCGGGGGATTTTGTCGCGAAGAGATACCTTCCGTTGAGAGGTACCATCGTTCCCTCGACTGGCCCCGTCCATACCATCAGGACATTCTCAGGGCTGAGCGGCTCTACGCCCGCCTTGATCTCGTCCCAGGCATATCTTGCAGCAAGTCCTCGGCCGCCGATGAACTTCTCGGCCCAATCCCATTTTATCTCCTCGACCGAGACTTTGCTCGCGGTCAAATCGACTCTCAGAACTTTTCCTGTGAATCCGGGTATCGTCATCAATATCACCTCACTTCTCCAGGGTGTATACACCCTTTGGGCATACCTGGATGCATTCGGGATCGCCGCCGCACAGATCGCATTTGAGCGCTTTCTCGTTCGGGCTCAGCCAGCATCCTTCGTACGGGCACGCAACAACGCAGGCTCCGCATCCAGTGCATTTCGACCAGTCTATCTTGTATATCCCCAGCTTCTCATCCAGGAAGATAGCCTCTTCGGGACATGATTCCACGCAGGGATGCTCATCGCACTGAGTGCAATGATGCACATGATATTCTCCCGGATCAGGGAATCTGTCGTCGACGGCGCATCTACCCAGCTCGGGATTGAAAATCTTCATGTGCTTTGCCGAGCAGGCGAGGGTACAAAGCATGCAACCGACACATTTTTTCTCATCCGATTTGAGTTTCATGGTCATTCGATCACCTGTTCAGATGAATCCTTTTGATTCATGATGTGTATAGTCCTGGTCCCATGGGGAAATCCGCCCTTTGAAGATCTTTGGACGAATCCGACTTCCATCGGGAGCAGTGACCTCCCCTTTTGACTGGTTAGCAGGAATATTGTGAGCCTATATAACCCTTGTTTGTGAATCGGTGCAGATAGCCCCCGGACAATCCATCTGGGCATCCTCTCGTTATGCTTAGTCAATCATGTCGATACCCAGATTGAGACCCCGAATAGAAGATTCAAGTATTATCAGATGAATAATTGATTGGGAAGAGGACCAAAGATGCCCAGATTCGGATTGAGAAAATTCTTCAAGAAAAAGAGCGCGGGAGCAGAACAGATCGAACCCGCGACTCTGCCGAAGAAGGAACGTGAGAACGACCAATCAATGATGTACATAAGAACCCCTTCCGCCTTGGAATATCCGGGCATGAAATCGGTGCCGGAAAAGGAAGAGGCCAGCAAACCGGGCAAAGAGAAGGTGGCCCCCGGCATCAAAGCTGAGCCAAAGAAAAAGAAGGAAGAGAATCTTCCCCGCTGTCCAAAATGCGGCT
>JAOUEZ010000038.1 GCA_029858465.1 Thermoplasmata archaeon
CTCAATGCACTTTCGGCAAGAGATCTGTTCCCCGAGGATATTGGAATTGTGATCAATACGCACCTTCATCTGGATCATTGCGGCTGCAATCTTCTTTTCAGGAAATCGATTTTCTACGCGGACAGAAACGAAAGCCCTCCCGCTTATTTCAGGCCTACTCCTGATGGCAAGGAACTCATTCATGGAGTGAGGTTCCTGTCGACGCCTGGGCATACGGAAGGGTCGCTTTCGATTTTGGTGAGGGCGGACGACAGGACATACGCAATCGTGGGGGACGCAATACCGACAGAGGAGAACTATCAGAGCATGACTCCTCCGGCGATCAACATTGATGAGAGGCTCTCTTTGGAGAGCATGAAGAGAATATTGAAGGTCGCCGATTTCGTGATCCCCGGTCATGGAGCTACCTTCAAGGTCGTGCGCTAGACTTTAGTGCTAAGAATCAATTGCTGGTGCGACCATGAAACCTCCGAAGGAATTGGTGATCGAGTGTCCGGTCTGCGAGGAAGAGACTGACCATCAGATACTCGGCGGAAGAGTCGAGGGAAAGAAGCGCATCGTGCTCAGGTCATCGGTTAGATGTTGCGAATGCGGACATGTCCACTCGGTCGAGATAGTCGAAGAAAGACCGATTGATGTCCCAATTATCATAAGCTGGATGGGGAAATCCACCCGTACTAAGATAGGCCTGCTACCGTCGGATGAAATCCGTGTTAATGATGAGATATTCGTCAATGAAGATAGGACAATCGTCACCTCTCTCGAGTCGTCAGGGGTCAGAAAAAGAGCGGCAAAAGCCTCGGACATCACGAATATTTGGGCGAAGAAGTTCGACAAAGTATGGGTGAAGATATCTTTGGAGTTCCATGGGAAAGTCTATTCAAAAAAGATACTGGCTATACCTGAGGAGGAATTCGAGATAGGAGAATTATTCGACCTGGAAGGAAGCACGGCGGCGGTCACCTCGATAAAAGTAGAGGGCAGGACGATAAAGAAAGGATCTGCAATGGCAAAAGATATCGTGAGGTTGTATGCTAGAGGTGTGCGCAAATAATCGAGTAGCCTGATTGGGGGATACGGGGTTGGAAAGCGGCGATGGTTTTCTCGAGAGGAGAAAAAGACTTGTCAGCAACCTTGTCAGCGCGGGATACATCCGCACAAAGGAAGTTGAAAAGGCTATGATGAAGATCCCTAGGGAGAATTTTGTCCCGAGAGATCTGCTGACCGAGGCATACATCGACACTCCTCTGCCAATCGGAAAAGGACAGACGATTTCCGCTCCCCATATGGTCGCGATAATGCTTGAGGAACTCATGCTAGAGCAGGGACAGAAGGTGCTCGAGATAGGGGCGGGATCGGGCTATCATGCCGCGCTCACAGCGGAACTAGTCAGTCCAGGGGGCTTTGTCTATACAATTGAGAGAATCCCCGAGCTTGTTGGTTTTGCCAGAGCAAATATCGAAAAGGCAGGATACGGGAATTGCGTCGAGGTCATAGAGGGCGACGGTTCAAAAGGTTATCCGGAAAATTCGCCCTATGACCGAATATTCGTCGCATGCGGAGCGCCCGATCTCCCCAAGCCGCTCATAAGCCAGCTGGCTGAAGACGGAGTCATGCTGGTGCCCGTCGGCGGGAGATACTTCCAGGACCTTATCAGGGCAAGAAAGAAAAAGGGGAAGCTCCTGACAGAGAACAGGGGAGGGTGCGTGTTCGTCCCACTGATTGGAGAATACGGATACGAATGATCCCTGCGAGTGATTGAATTGAACTCTGTAACTTCTGATGAAATGGAAATGTCAAAGGTACCGATCATCAGGCCGAGAATAATGCTCATCGGAGTCGGACACGTATTCGATATCCGGGAAAAGATACGCGGAGTCATTGTCGATGAGAGACCTCAGACCGTAGCGCTCGAGCTGGACTCCGCCAGGTTCTACAGCCTCCTGAATCGCGACAAAGGAAGAGGAGAAGGCCCGCTGATCTATCAGTTGCTAGCCCGATTCCAATCCGAGCTGGCAAAGGAGTACGGGACCGAGGTAGGAAGCGAGATGATCGCAGCCGCAAACGCCGCCAAGGAGGTCGGGGCAAACATCGCTCTTATTGACATGGATTCGATGAAAATGTTCAGGGGGCTCAGACAGGCAATGAGCCTCAAGGAGAAGGTGCTCCTAGCAGTCGGAACGGTATTATCACTTTTCGCGAGGAAGAGCACAGTCGAGAAGGAGCTCGAGAGATATCAAAAAGATGAGGAGAGATTCATCGCGGAGGTCAAGAAATCCTACCCGACAGTCATGAGGGTCCTCATAGATGAACGCAACAGATATATGGCGGAAAGATTGAAGGAAATATCTGCCACATCTCAAAATACAATCGCCATCGTCGGCGATGGACACATCTCGGGGATGCAGACGCTGGTCTCAGATTTCGCGGACGTCGATATAATCCGCCTGAACGAGCTCCAAGGTTACTCACCGAAATTAGACAATAAGGAAATCAGTTTCTCATTCACAATCGGCAACCGCTAGGACAAGGTTAAATCGGAGACACAAGATACGAGGGCTGTTCTTCATGAAGATAAAGCTGATTAACTATCCGAAGGACCCCGACAGGGTCTGCGCCGCCGCGGCGCTCTCCTGCTATTCTGAGAAGCCTAGCTCAGAAATATTCGAGGAAATAAGCGATGAGAAAGCGAGAAAGGCGATTTCTAAAATTGTCGGAATGGGACATCTCTCAGTGATCGAGCATGCGAACTTCACATTCAGCATAGAGGGGGTCTCAAGGGCTCTGACTCATCAGCTGGTCAGGCACAGGATCGCATCGTATTCCCAACAGAGCCAGCGATACGTCTCGATGAACGAAGCGCAATATGTCATTCCTCCTTCGATTGCAGCAGAGACAAAGGCCAGAGAGAAATATGACCTGCTCATGGAGAGCATATGGAAATCGTATGCCGACCTATCTAAAATCGTCGCGAAGGAGGACGCGAGATATGTTCTTCCAAACGCCTGCCATACAAACATTACTCTGACAATGAACGCGAGAGAACTTTGGCATTTTTTCACGCTCAGATGCTGCAGGCGGTCGCAATGGGAGATACGTAAGATGGCTTGGCTGATGCTGGGCGAAGCGAAAAAGGTCTCCCCGATATTGTTCGAAGAAGCCGGGCCGGGCTGCGTCAGGGGCCCATGCCCTGAGGGAGAATACAGCTGCGGCAAGCCGCTAAAGAAAGGAGAGGTCCCGGACGATCTCGACCAGGAGATACAGAGCGGCAAGGCCACGATTGACATTTAAAACATGAGATCCTTTACCTCAGTCTGGCCTAATCAATTCTCTCCAGTCTCGCAAGAGTTTTCTCGCTCTCGAAGTCAAATAATCAGACACAAAACATATTTATCCAGATGGCCGATTACTTGGTTTGACAAGAGGACTCATAATGGACGATACTCCTACTGTTGACCGCCCGAGGATGAGGACCTATGTCGACGGCCTGGACGAGCGGATCTCAGGCGGCTTTGTCAAGGGTCATGTCATACTTGTAGCTGGAACACCAGGTACGATGAAGTCATCATTTGCTTTGAACCTGGCATACAACAGCGCCAAGAATGACGGAATAAAGGTGCTTTACATAAGCATCGAGGAGAGCAGGGACAGCCTTTTGACGGCCATGAAAAGCCTCGGGATGACAGAAATCGATGAATCAAAGATATTCATAGTAGACATAGGCAGGCTCAGGCTGGAGCATTCCGACGCCGACTCGGGGAGAGACTGGTTCAGAATACTCAAGGAGTATCTCAAGAAGAAGGTCGAGACAGAGGGCATCCAGCTGGTCGTTCTGGACTCTTTGACCGCGGTCTACGCCCTGACGACGATGGAGAATCCGAGGCAACAGCTGTTCCAATTCTTCGGGTTCTTGAAAAGCTTGGGCGTGACGACAATCCTGATTTCTGAGACTCGATTGGGAGAGAGCAACAGATATGGCCCGCATTATGAAGAATACCTGACCGATGGCACGATACTGCTGAAGTTCGTCGATGTCGGGGAGACGGATGTCCAGTTGCGAATAAGAATCGTCAAGATCAGACATTCGAAAATCTATCATGGCGACCTCACCCTGCTATTCAAGGACGGAAAATTCACCGTCACCACACCTTTGACAGAATGATCACCTCATTCTGAGGCTGTCGGATATCAGAAAAAAGGATTATCGGTCTGAAAAGGGTTTGAAGACCGCTCAGAATCCGCCACGGAGCTTATTCCTGTCAATCCTCACGCCCGATGGGGTCACCATGAGCAGATTCTTGCCGACGCCTGCGACATCGCCGTTGACATCTCTCACGACGTTTCTGAGGTCAGAAGTCACGCGCTTAAGTGTCAGATCGTCGTTTGCAATGGAGGTTATGTCGAGCAACACTACATGACCATTGTAGACATGGCTGGTTATCGACCCCAGATCTTCGTATCGATATATCTCGGCGACGCGGATGAGCATCTGGGCATCAGCCATCCCCTCGTCCTCAAACGCCATATCACTGAGATCTATGTATGATTCTGTCTCGACGACTCCTGCATCCTTATCGGACCTTGGCGAGAATGATTTTCTCTTGATGATTGTCATCCCTATCCCTCTCGACGTGAGTAAACAAGATTCGAAAATATAAATGTTCCTGAATGCTGGATTCGCTGGAATAAAGGTCTAACAATCAGGGATTTCCGAGATTCCAGATGTCGTCTCCGACGTGGTTGATGTTTTTCACAGCCTTCCCTTTCTTCTCCCTGATCATCGAATTGCCCGATACGAGCGCTATCC
Source organism: Thermoplasmata archaeon (assembly GCA_029858465.1). Classification (GTDB taxonomy): domain Archaea; phylum Thermoplasmatota; class Thermoplasmata; order UBA10834; family DTMW01; genus JAOUEZ01. The sequence continues at coordinate 4,808 of JAOUEZ010000038.1, forward strand.
CCACGGCTATCGGCCTGTTGTTCTTGATATCCCTTATGAAGACTACATCGCCTTCCTTGATCGACTCATCCGCCTCAACGATCCCTGGAGCCATTACATCGGCGCCTCCGGCGACGAATTTGACTGCCCCCATGTCAACGGTCACATATTTTGAGCTCGGGGTCCTCTTGAGAATTCCTCGAACAGTAGGGAATGGTCTGTCGTCAATGTATATCCCAATGACGTCGTCGCCTTCGAGAATGACAGTATGCTTCTCTGTTTCGGCTATGTCTATCGAGGAGTCCTCAGAAAAAGGGGATATACCGATGATACCCACGAATTCCCTCTCAAGGGCGCGTATCTCCTTTTTGCTCAACCTATGTCTGTTCTTGAATTTTCCGCCAGGCATGGTCATTCTCCGCCTTCATCGAGATTGTCCACCAGATGCGATTCCTTCACTTCTTCTTGATGCGGGTATTTGCCATTTCTGCCGCCCTCTCAAGATGAGGAATTGTCAGTTCCCGATTCTTCAGTTTGACGTACTTATCAAGATGCCTTTTAAGAAATCTCTTGTCGGTCTCGTGCTTTAACAGCATGGTCAGCGCAGCTGAGGAGTCGCTGTCAAGGTCCGTCGAAAGCCTGAACGCGTCGAGCGCCCTCCTCATCTTCTTTTTTGATATAAGATGCAGCCCGAGCCTATACCAATAAGCCGCGGCATCTTCCGAGATGAATAGATCGGAATCATAGGCCACCCCCTCATTACGGCTCAAATCATATGGTATTCCCAGCTTCTGAGCCATCGCCTTCCCTTTTGTGAGGAGTTCCTCGATCATCGCGATGGATTCCTCATCCTCATCCTCTTCTGCGAGCGTTCTTGCTCTCCTGAGCGTCTGCTCGAACTCCCTTTCGAGGCCCGCCATTTCCTGGGCCATTGCGAGGACGATCAGCGGCTCTGCGGATTCCGGTTCGAGCTTCTCCGATTCCTCAGCATACTTTATCGCCTCCTCCGGAGAGGTGAGAATTTTCGTCTTTGCCAGAAGTATCCATGCCTCAGAGAAGGTGGGCTCCAAGGACATTGTTATATCCAGTTGCTTCTTGCCTTCCTGTTTCTTCCCCACGAAAATGAGCGCAGCTGCGGCGGCATAATGGGCATAGGCGAAAGACTCGTTCACCTCAATGGCCCTTAGATGGAACGGTAAAGATTGATCGTAGAGATGCATTTTCTCAAGAGCGTTTCCGATGTTGTTCCAAGCGATCTCATAGTCAGGATTCTTTTCAAGCGCGACAACGAATTTCGGGATGGATTCTGCGTATCTTTCAAGATTGTAAAGTGCGTTCCCCCAGTTATTCCATAACACGCAATCGTCCGGCTGAATTATTATCGCCTTCTCGTAGACTTCGAGGACCTCCTCGAGCCTGTTCGAGGTATGCAATGCAAATGCGAGGTTCTGCAGGATCTGAGGATTGCTCGCTTCCTCTCTTGCCGCATCTTTGAGAAGTTCAATTCCCTCGTCTTCCTTGCCGGCTATAGTCAAAGTGAGCCCAAGCCAGCTCTTTATCAAAGGATCCTGACCACTTTCGATCAATTTCCTGAAATAACCCTCCGCGTCAGCGAGAAGGCCCATCTCGAATGATGCCTCCCCCAGAATTGCAATAACATCTCTGTTTTCGAGCGAGTCCTTCGAGATTGAGGATTTCCAAAAAAGTATCTCGTCAAAAGCACCCGCGTCTCTCAGAATGGACATTACATCGACCGTCTCATCGACAGATCCCGGTTCTTTGATGATCGGCTTCAGTGTCTTTATTGCAGACCTGATCTCGTTGAGCAGCACGTAGGACCTCGCAAGATTTACCCGAGATTCCCTATCCTTGGGTTCCATTGCCAGGCTCTTCTCGAATTTGTCTTTTGCCTGAGCAATCATGCCCTCTGAAAGACACAATAACCCGAGATTCTTCAACGCGTAGAAATTGTACGGGTTCGCATTGATTGCTGACTCGTAGTGCTTGCGTGCCTCCTTAAAGTCCTCGAGCTTCTCGTAGCACGCACCGATGTCGTTCTCTATCGAGTCCTTGACAAAGCCCTTATGAGACGCAAGAATGAATTGTTCGAGCGCGCCGTTTATGTCGCCCTTGTCCCAAAGCTTTAGTCCCGACTCAAAATTGTCTTCTCCGGGAAGCGATTGCTGCTCTTTCTTTCTGCTGCTGATCCTCATTGGCATGCGTGTCGGAATATAATTCGAAAACTATATATAATATCCTTCTGGATTGCTCGAGTTGATGATTATTGTTTTTGGTCTGGAACCTCGTTCAGTGATCATGGCGTACATGCTTTCAAGGGTGAACGGAGCGAAGGCAGTTCTCTTCAATAAGACAAAACAATATTACTTCGACGATGTGACGGACGCGAGATTCGCAGACTACGACAATATATATTCTGAGTACAGAGAAAGTCACGGCAGGATCGACTTCGTTGAGGATCAGAAGCTTTATGATGTGATAAGCGCGGACATTTTTTGGGCGCTCAGATTCAGAGCACTCGACTCTGGCGCCCTGGTGCTCCAGGTGCTCGAACAAATCGAGGAAAAAGGATCGAAATATTATCTCTCGGAGACGACTCCTGAGTCGAAGGAGATGCGTCTCAGAGTCAAGAGAGTCCTCTCAGAATTCAACCGGGCTCTGAGATTCGTAAGATTCGAAAGACATGAGGAGGTCAATCTATCGATGGGGAAGGCGTCGTTCGACAACGACATCGCAGACATGGTGCTCAGGGCTGAGTCCATCAGGACTCCTGAGAACTATACGATAGCTCTTTTGGACGATCGAATGGCGACGGTACTCTTCAATGGAGAGATTTTCACTTCCAGAAAGCAGAAAATCCCACTGGTTCAGAACCGGAAGGACTTCAAGAACTTCTGGACCGGCCTTCCTGAGTCGGCGAGATCAATATTGATAAAAGATGAGATGCGCTCAATCAAGGAGATACCCCCGATAATCTTTCCGAAGACAGACGAATCAGAGGAACTGGATAAACAGAAGAGCACCGTGAGCTTGGACGATTTTTCCTGAGCCGGAAAAGCCCTTTACTTATTATCCTTCTGCGAAAAAGAGAAATCATCATTTAAATATCATATCCTGCTCATAAGCATCCGACCTAGATGGGTGATATGTTGTCAACAGAACAACGCGGGAGCGACAAGAAGGAGCAAAGCGCAGGCTCGGAATGCCTATTCTATCTTGATCTGATGAGCCATGAAGTGCAGAATTTCAATCAGGCAGTGCTCGGATATTTGGAATTGATTCAAAACGACGCTTCGATAAATGAGGACATGAAGCATTATCTGATAACCGCGATACACCAGGTTCGCAACAGCTCCCAGCTGATAGACGATGTGAAGAAAATCGCACATCTTGGAATGGTGAGCGAGGAGATGTTCGAATCAATGTCGCTCAACTCAATTGTTGAAGATGCGGTTTCGTACCTTAAGAAAGAATATCCTGGAAAAAACATATTGATAGATACGACAACTCCTGGCGACACCATCAGAATAAAGGCGACCGATGCGCTCACCGATGTCGTATTCAACCTCCTTTCAAATGCAGTAAAATTCGATACCTCGGACGAGGTACATATTGGCGTGAAAATATCCCCCGCCGATGGGAAGGCCGGCATGATCGATTTGGCCATAGAGGACAGAGGGCCCGGCATCCCGGATAATCTCAAGAAGATTCTCTCCTCTGAGATGCCTCCGGATGAGAAGACAAAAACAGTCAGGGGAATGGGGCTACTTCTCGCAAGGGCGGCCACGAAGAGGTTTGGCGGTAGACTTATCATTTCAGACCGTGTTCAAGGGGACCATACCCAGGGCGCCAAAGTCATTATCAGGCTTCCGGAGGTCAGGTCCCGATGACATCGATCATGGTTGTAGACGACGAGGTGTTCATTGTCGACCTCTACCGAGATATTTTGAAGCTGAAAGGATATGAAGTGATAGCGACTGCATATGATGGGGATGAGGCGGTCCAGAAATATCGTGTAATGGACAGGCGACCGGATATCGTAATCCTGGACCACAGGATGCCGAACAAGGACGGGATTGAGACGATGACGGAGATATTGGCCCTGAACAGCATGGCCAAGATCCTGTTTGTCAGTGCAGATATCATGATCGAGAAAGACGCACTGAAGAACGGAGCCAGAGGATTTCTCCCCAAGCCTTTCAGGATGGACGAGCTTGTCGAGTACATAGATAAGCTGGCCAAGACTTGAACAATTGTCTGTTGCTTCAAAATTGACAAATGCTGACAATCCGATACATTGAAATATAAGAGGACATGCGTATAGCAGAGGCGATCGGATCATGGAAGACCTTTTTACGAAATCGAAGTCCATAAGCCTCCCCAGGAAAATACTCGCGGGACATGATGTATTGAATCAGCTTGGCAATGTCTGCAAGGACTTCGAGCTCAAGTCGCCCGCCTTAATGGTGACCGGGTCGACGACTTCGACATTGGCGGGAAAATCGGTCGCGGACATTCTCAAGGAATCAAATTATGATGTTCATATTGCTCAGATCGGAGAGGCGAACGCGGAGAATGTGAAGAAGGTCATTAGTATCGCTACCGAGACGAAGTCTCGGTTCATATTAGGCGTCGGAGGAGGCAGCAAAATCGACATAGCTAAAGTGGCTGCCACCGAAACGAGAGTGCCCTATCTCAGCGTTCCAACGAGCGCGTCACACGA
>JAOUEZ010000039.1 GCA_029858465.1 Thermoplasmata archaeon
GTGTAGCTGAAACTCCGATAATTGTCTCGTCGTTTTTCCGCTGTGATTCCCCTGCTTGGACCTTCTTCATGAACCCTCTGATCCTTGATGCTCGGAGAATCGCATCCTCATCGATGTCGAAATTTGACGAGATCTTCCGTCCGAGGTTCTCCATTCTCTGGAAGCCGTCCGGGCAGGTCTTGAGAAAGCCATCATCGTCTTCCTTGAACAGCGCCTTCGGCTCGTCATTTCCTGAGACAAGGCAGATTTCGGATACGTATCTCCTTGAAAGGCCGGTCATCGGGTCGTTTCTCTGCCTCGAAATCACAATCAGGTCAATCGCCCTGAAGGTCTCCTCCTTCAATCCCATGTCCATTGATATCCTGTCCCTGACCGAGCTGGGATCGGACGCGTGCAGGGTCCCTAGAACTGAGGAGCCCGCGGTGCCGATCCTAATCGATTCGAACAATATCCTCGCCTCCTCTCCCCTTATCTCTCCGACGACCAGCGGCCCCTCTCCCATCCTGAGCGAAGCTCGCATGATCGCACACGCCCTTTCCAGTCCGCCTTCGAGCGACAGGGATTGCACCTTCACTCCCTCTCTCTGAAGGCTGAGAATCGGAAGCTCCTCGGTGTCCTCCATCGCGATTATCCTTCCCGAGGCAGGCAGCTCTGGCAGAAGTGCGGACAGCAATGTTGTCTTTCCTGATCCCCTGCCGCCAGCGATTATCATGCTCGCCCTTGCCACACAACATATCGATAGAAAGCCGGCAGCTGTCCAGCTGATGGAGCCATCGCGGATGAGCCGCGGCAATGTCCATAGGAATTCCCTCCTGCGTCTGATGGACATCGAAGTACCATGCCTGCTCGCTGGCTCTGCGACGATTGAGAACCTCGAGCGGAGGTAAGGCACATCCACTTCGAGGATCGGCCTCCTGATGGAGAGTTCGCCGCCGTAGAAAATCCTCACTTTAGTGACGATGCTGGCCAGATAATCCTCGGTCAATCTCAGATTGGTCTTGCAGAAAATGCTCCTCCCATCGGATTCTGACAGCTTTGTGAGAACGTGCACGCAGTTGCGAGATGAGGGAGAGCTGATTATGACATCTTCAACAAGATCATCTTTCAATATCCATTCGATCGGGCCAAATCCGACGGAGTAGCTCGATATTATCTCCGCTGCCTGTTGACTGTCGAGTCCTTTCAGCCTCGGCACGGCTGATTTGGCTGCAGTCCTGACGAGTTCCCTCGCGAGCCTTTGGTCGCTCAACAGTACCTTCGTATCGAGGTCTGCATGATCCTCAAGCTTCTTCAAAGCTAGTTCCATCAGGAACCTGTCCTCTGATCCCAGTTCATGCTCTCTCGTTTCTATCTGATAATACCAACCATCAAGCCCTCTCGAGATCATCGCGGAGGAAGTCTCTATGGTCCTCCTTTCAATAACCTCTACTTGCGGAAGGCCTGAGAGGATAGTCCCCAGGAAGATTCTTTCACTTCCTGCTTCAACTGAGTCGGAATTTTCATTGTCTGTCCGTCGCCTCTTATTACCGATATTCTCTCCCGCGACTATTCGGGGAGGTCTACGGCTCATTCCCATCAACCAGACACCTTTTCGAGGCGATTTTGGCCAAGAGATTCTATGTCGATAGCATTCTTTTCCCGCAGCAGATTCTCGACGGATGATATCTCTCTATTTTTATCATTTGGCCCATCGGTGTCTCCATTGGTCTTTCGCATCGACGGAGATTCATTTTTGAAGCTCCTGCTGATCAGCTGCGGTATGTCGTACAGGATCGCCCTGCCAAGGTCCAACAATCTTTTCGCTTCCGGGTTCTCATCCGACACGCCTGTTCTCCTCATCTCATCAAGGCGTGTGTTGATGCGCCTGACGAGCAGAGACGCATTCCTTATCAGGGATACGAGTACCTTGTCGCAGATCACAGTCCTTTTTCCCTGCAGCAGAATCCTGTCGGGCAGCGCACTGTCCGCAATCGCCTTAACAAGGTTCGACCAGCAGATATCTTTCTTGACCGAATCCTCAGGGCACGAGCTCGTGCAGTCCACTCTCATCAGGACTATCTCTCCGTCCACCTCGAAACTGTAGCGGCATTTCGATCTGCCTGGAGTCTTCGGTATTCTCCTCTTAAGAGCCTTCCTTGTCTTTTTCTTCATGAAGAAACGGAGGACTTCGAATAATGAATCAGTGAGCATTAACATGATGCTGCATGCATTGAGAAGTCCGAAGTGGAAATGCCGGATATTCCGTGGTTGTGAGGATTAGAAACCCCGACTCTGGCACGACAGATACAATCTCATCACTGCCAATAATCGCCTGCGGTGTCGTATCGGTCATGGTCCTTCTTGAGGCGATGGCAATCGTATCTCCCTCACAGGTCTCGGAGGAATCTCTGATTTCACATGCCCGTTATATCCTCGATAATGCGTTGACCAGATTGACAGAACAATCTGAAGGCGGCAGGAGATTTCTTTTCAATGATTTCGAGCTGAGAATCAAGGTTCTCATGTTCTCTCTAAAGATCGAAGATGGCATTTCTTCTTCTCTGGAGGTCCGGCTATTGAACGGGTTGACGTCTACTTTCAAGATATCCGGAGATGTCAAGTTGACAAACCAGAGGGTCACAATCGGGGCGCCTGTCCTTTACATGAAGGGAGGAGCGCCTTATCCAGCGGAAATAATCGTGGTCGTGGGAACATGAGGAATGATGACAGGGGCATTGACACGGTCATCGGCACATTATTGCTTGTAATGGTCTGCTTCTTTGCGACGGTGATGCTAATCGCCTTCGATAGATTCGAACAGGCCGATTCAAGCCAAGCTCTGAAAGAAATGGAGGAGCGATTCGATTACTCGCTCTGTTCCTCGATTGATTTGAGATACGACATTTCGGGGTTGGCAATCAACAGGACAACTTCGATTTCCGATTTCGCCGTCCTTGTTGCATCAGGATGGGAATATTATGATTTTGTATCGAATGATACACGACTTCAGATCACATCTATATTCGATTTCTATTTCTGGCAGGCTAGTGCCTGGGATCTCACTATTGCGACCTTTCTCCCGGTCGATATCTCACTGGCGGAAAGAGGGGATATGTCCCGCAATGCGACTGATAAGGTTGTTTTACAAAGAGACATCCTCTCCCAGGAGGCGGAGTGGAGCCGCATCAGGCTGACGGTAGAACTATGATTCTTGCTGCAGCTTCTTCGCCTCTTCTTTCTTCTTCCTCATCATTTCCTTTGCAATGTAATGCGACTTCGTATAATCGGCGAACGCAAGGACCATCGTCAAAGCGATCAAGAGAATCAACGTGCCGGTCTCGTAGGGTATTTCATAATTCAACAAATATAGGGCCAGTACGACGAAAGTTATGGTGAGAGATGCATAATAGAACGGCGTGATCTTTGTCATGGGCACATTGAATTTCACCATCTCGTTGCCGCATACCTCGCATCTTTTTGTGAAAAAGAACCAGCCTCTTGGTCTTAGATTGCCGCACTCCGGACAATATAGGAACCTCATACCTGCACCCGATTGTCGTCTGTAAGTAGTCGTTCTTCCATAAAACACCATTGATAAGAAATTAATTATGATTATATTAGTGGAGGATGATTCTTGAGCGAGGATTATAGGTCCTATAGTATCCCAAACCGAGGTGATAGAACCTTGTCAAATATCGCAAGAGGATCACAAACGGCTCTAATCCTCCTGGGCGTGCTCATTATCATTCCGGGCATTCTCCTTTCAATCGAACTTCCATTTCTAGGACTCCCAGGGGACTATCTAATTGGTGCATCACTTACATTGTTGGGCATAGCAATATGCGGGATAGCACTTTTTTTAAACTTCGACCCAGAGAAAATTGCAGGAAAGATGCCTAATCTCGGGTCAGCGATCTCGAAATTAGGAACTGGGGTTTCAAAGATCGGCACTAAGATTATTTCGGCTGGCGAGAAAATAGGTAAAATAGCGAGTAAATTGCCGAAATGGGAAATAAGGGGATCTCGTGTTGCATGGTCATCAATATCCGGAGGCGTCGGAGGCTCAACGGATGCTATAATACGAGGAGAAGATGTCTCATCAGGAATGATATTTGGAATGGCTGGCGGGGCTATTGGTGGTACATCACGAGCATTCGGGGTAATGAATCCTCTTTCGAGATATCAAATTACAATAGGCACTCTGGGCACTGTGACTGGTGAAGAAATTGCGACCTCGGCAATTGGAAAGACTTTCAGTCGCCTGTTAGGAGGGCTGGTAAATTGGTATATAAGCGATAATGCATGATAATAATAGAAGAATTGAAAAGAAGTGGTGAAAAAAAGGTGGTGGTAGAGCACTCATGAGGAATTCTTCTTTTTCTCATTCATTGAGAAATTTCATACGAAGAGATTTGTTCATAACGCCGCAGACAAAGCCTCATCGTTCAATCATAGGAAGCTTTCCCTTCATAATTCTTGCTTTATTCTTTATCTGGTTTTCTTTGACATTCTTGATGCCAATGTATGAAATACTGTCCTTCTTCTTTCGCGTTGATGTCATTTTGCTGCTGCAAATCATTGTTGCCATTGCCCCTTTCTTTATATGGAGCAAGGGCCTAATTCCAATGCTTTTCGTTCGTAGCAATAAAATAGATATCTATCTCAGACACATTCAAAATGCCAGTCGGGACCGCATCATTATTGTAATTCTCCTCATTTCATGGTTATTTCTCGGCGCGATTATTTTTATGATTGTTGGTTATCCTTACGCGATTATCATGACATTTTTTGCATCAATGTATGGAGCCATACCTGTGTTTATTCTATGTGTTATATATTATCGTAATGCATATTGTAGAAAATGTAATTCTAATGAAGGATTCATTCGGAAGAAGTCGCAATGGATTTGTACGCAATGTGGATGGAAGTGGCAACCAGTGGGTCAAGGATCGTCTCCTCCTGAAATAGAGATTCATGGGGAAAGACATGAGAATGGATGATTTAATCGATTCATGTCCGGATGATTTTCTTTATATGATTCAATCGAACAGAATGACACTCTTCCTTTAATCGCAACATCAATCAATAATAATCCACCGTTTAATGAATATTTCAACTGCTCCTGGCAAATCATTTCTAGCTCGGAATCAACCAATCTCATAAGAAACGAACAATTTGAGATACAATCCAATCTCTTCATTTGCAACAGCGTCGCGTACGACCCTGCGGAGAAAACAGTCGACTCGACCTATCAGACCTGCTACGTCTACGCCGACGGGCTCCTCATCGGCAAGGTGTACGGGCCGAGCAATTACAAGTCGTACATACACCTCGACCACCTCGGGAACGTCCGCGTGATAACGGACTCCTCGGAGACGGTCAAGCTGTCGATGAGATACGAGCCGTACGGGAACCTCTGGAGCACATCTGGCCCCTGGTACTCGCACCTCAAATATCTGCAGAGGGTCAGGGACGAGGTCACCGGAGGGCTCTGCTGTCTCGGCGTCCGCTTCTACGACGCGGAGATAGGGAGGTTCATAAGCGAGGACCCCGTGCTCGGGGACATCAAGACCCCTCAGACTCTAAACAGATACTCCTATTCGATCTGCGACCCGATAAACGGGAAGGACCCGAATGGAAGGTTCTTCTTCCTTTTAGCTTTGATTGGAGCAGCTGTCGGAGCCGTGGTGAATGCGGCCTTCTATCTGGGTGAATGCGCACTGGGTTTAAGGGAGTTTGATTTGGTTGAATTAGTTGGAGAAATCGCCATAGGGGCGGTTACGGGGGCAATAACAGGTCTCACATTGGGCCTCGGGTCGGCAGCAGGCCTTGCAAAGGTCGGTACAAAAGTAGCCCAAATCGGAAGCAAGATTAGTAATATCGGCTCGAAAATTGCAGCAATGGAAATGATGGAGCAGGAAAGTAAAAGGCAATTAGAGAAAGAGGATGTTGAAAAGGCAAGCGAGGACAAAGAAACGGAAAGTGATAGAGGAGAAGAATGTCCACATTGCGGTTATGTAAATCTAATTAGTGCAACATTTTGCATGAACTGTGAGATGCCGATTATTTCCAAGGCAGGAATATCCAAAATCAAGCAACTGGCGAAAGAAGCACGCATAAGGGAAATCAAGCGTAATCATATATTGACTTTAATAATATTTATAATCCTGATGATGAACGTCATTTTCATATCAGAACTCCTCAGTCTTAGAACAATTATACCCGATCTATTCACTGATCTGATCTCATTGAATACTGGCATTTTCGACATTTGGGCAATATTGTGCATTATATCATTCTTCTACTCTATAGCATGGATTCCTATTAGCAAACCCAGATTGAGATATGCATTTATTGCAATCTTCATATCGCTTATCTCTGTGCTTAGCTATTTCATTGTCCATTCTGAGATATGATTTGCCATCTCCTATTCACAGGAAGATTTCAAATATATTTTTACTGTGAAATCTCATTCGATACCCGATATTCTGGTTATCAATAAGATCGCATTGAAATTGCAGTAAATGAAATTCATTAGCTTACCGGGTATTCCGATTATGCATCGGAATCATTGCTGTTGCATAAAAAAACATGGAACCCCTGCAGACCTGATGCGGCACAGGGATACCATCTTCAATTATCGGAAGGACTCACGTTATCGTGACCGTTACTTCCGGACTCGTAATGAGTAGCGCAGCCTGAGTCGCTCCCATAGGCACATCGACAGAAAAGGTCTGTTGAGCGCCTGCTGTGAGAGTAACTGTCTTCGACCCTTCGGATGTATATTCAGTTCCGAGGACTGGCATGACCGAGACGATCTTGACATTGATAGTCCCACTTTGAGTGATTGCCGCGTTGTTCTTTACAGTTACGTCAACCGATACTTTTTCGGCATGTAATCCCCAGTAGACTGCATTGACGTTCGAATCATCGGGGGTTCCCACAATAGTCAAAGAGGATGCCCCTGGTCCGCCAAGCCCCACCATCAGGATGATTGCTAGCACGACTATCACTACAGCAACTATCGCGATGATCGCGATTATCATCATGTTGTTCCGCGGCTTCCCCGGCTGTTGCATCATCGGTTGCTGAGCCGGCACCGCAGGATATGTTGGTTGCTGCTGCTGGGCAGGAGCCTGCTGGGCCACAGGCAATTGTCTCCCGCACATGGCACAAGTGGTAGCCCAATCTGCGTTTTGACCTCCACAATATGTACAAACTGTCAGTAAATCACCAGGATGTGAAATGCGATGAGCGCATAATATCTTTTCTTCTCTGATATATGGTGCAGGGGCTCGGATTCGAACCGAGGAACCACTAAGGACAAGGTCCTAAGCCTTGCGCCGTTGGCCAACTTGGCTACCCCTGCATTATATTCTGCTATCGTTTCAACCCGACACATTACACGAATATTAATTGTGTTGAATCATCTTTTCTATTCGATCTAGTCGGGCATTTCTACGAATGTCATTCATTGGCAAGCCAGTCTCATATGTATTAGTAATATGGCAAATGATTTAATTGCGATTGGGCTTCTATCACCTAACGGGGTAGAGTTGTACGAGATAAGATTCCACGGACGGGGCGGACAGGGAGCCGTTGTCGCCTCGGAGGTACTCGCCAACGCCGCATTCCGTGAGGGCTATCATGTCTCAGCATTCCCATATTTTGGGGTGGAGAGAAGAGGCGCGCCAGTTACTGCATTTGCGCGTGTTTCAAAAGAGCCGATATTGATCCGGTCCGGGATTTATGCACCTGATTTTGTTATCGTTCTTGACGAGTCATTATTGTTAGGGGTGGATGTCCTCGAAGGATTGAAACCGAAGGGCTCTCTTCTCGTCAACACGAGGAGAGAACCGAAGGATCTTCCTGTCAATTCGGATCATAAGAAATACACGGTCAATGCCACAGACATAGCCGTCAAGCACGGGCTCGGAAGCCCGACGACGCCAATCGTCAACACGGCGATATTAGGAGCTTTTGCCAGGATATCATCATTGGTCACTTTGAACACGGTCATCGAATCTGTTCGGACCATCGCCCCCGTGAAAAAGGACGCGAACGCCGCTGCGACAAAAGAGGCGTATCATGCGGTGAAGGGGGTGTAGGAGGTTGGGCGTTAAGGAGGAGGAATTGCCGAGAGCCCCTATAGCGATGGAATCGAGCAAGTCTGTCAAGACAGGCAGCTGGAGGACCTTCAGGCCAGAGATTGACAAGGAGAAATGCTCGAAGTGCTACACCTGCTGGAAATACTGCCCGGACACTGCGATAGACATTATCGATGAGTACGCGACGGTCAACTACGATTTCTGCAAGGGGTGTGGGATCTGCGCCAACGAGTGCCCCAAGAAATGCATAAAGATGGTGAGACAGGAGCTGGAATGAGATGAGGAAGGTCATGAGCGGCAACTATGCAGCCGCATACGCCGCCAAACTGGCCCGAGTCCAGGTCATCCCTGTCTATCCAATAACTCCGCAGACGTCAATCGTCGAGAAGCTCAGCAGCTTTGTCGCGAACGGAGAGCTCACCGCGAAGATGATTGATGTCGAGAGCGAGCACTCCGCGATGGCGGCATGCATATCTGCATCTTCAGCCGGCGCGAGGACTTTCACGGCCACCTCCTCCCAGGGTCTGTCGCTGATGCACGAGCTACTGATTTGGGCGTCTGGAGCGAGGCTGCCCATTGTAATGGCCGAGGTGAGCAGAGCGCTAGCCCCTCCTTGGAACGTATGGGCGGATCATTTGGATGTGATTGCAGAGAGAGACACTGGCTGGATCCAGATGTTCTGCGAGAGCAACCAGGAGGTCCTTGACACGATAATCATGCTCTACCGCCTCTGCGAGCTGGAGGAAATCATGCTCCCATCGATGGCGATAATGGATGCTTTCATCTTATCGCACACCCTTGAACCAGTCTCCATCCCCGGGCAGCACGTGATCGATTCATTTCTCCCGCCGTATTCGCCGGAATTGGCGATCGACAAAGGTTCCCCGATGCTCTTCGGTTCCGTTGCCAAGCCGGACCAGTACATGGAGTTCAGATACAAGATAGAGAGGGCGATGAGGACGGTCCCGAGGCGGCTCGAGGAGATCGAGAAGGAGTACAAGAAGCGGCTCGGAAGGTTTTATAGCGGTCTCTTGGAGCCGTATCAATGCGACGACGCGGACGTCATACTGATTGCGAACGGTAGCGCCGTATCGACGACGAGGTATGTCGTGAACGAGATGAGAAAGAAGGGAAAGAAGGTCGGGCTGTTGAAATTGCGCTCCTTCCGTCCCTTCCCAGCGGATGAGATAGTCAAGATAATCAAGAATGCCAGTGCTGTAGGAGTGCTTGATAGGAGCTATTCCTTCGGCCATGGAGGAGCAATATTCACGGAGGTCCGCGGAGCGGCATATGGGAATGTGAACTCACCGAAAATCAAGGATTATGTGACTGGTATCGGTGGAAGGGACATCACGCCCGAAGTCCTCCATGGGATATTCGAGGATTTGCTGACTCTCAAGGATAAAGATGGCGAGATCGCCTGG
>JAOUEZ010000221.1 GCA_029858465.1 Thermoplasmata archaeon
CGAGATCGCCTTGGCGAGCTCCTTGGTACCGCTCTTTATCCTGCCCGCACGCCGGTCGACCACGCGCATCTTTTCGTCGACGGTGGAGAAATTGCATCTGAAGGCTACGTCTCCAGGCCTGCTTTCGATCCCGACGCCCGCAGCCTCGAAAGGCCCTCTACCGGAATAGAAATTGAAAGGGTCGTACCCGAACAGCGCGAGATGTGCTGTGTCGCTTCCGGGGACCACACCGGGGGCGATGACATTCATAAGTCCCGCCGCTCCCTCCTCGGTGACTTGATCCAGCGATGGTTTGCTAGCAATCTGCAGAGGGGTCTTCATGTTGAACTCAGGGTTCGGCCTGTCGGGAAGGCCGTCAAGAATCAGCACGAGGACCTTGTCGCATCTCATCATGACCATGATTGGATGGCTCATCCAATATAAAATCCCTTCATGGCTATTATTTCTGCAAAAGAGTATCAATGAAGTCGTCCGTTCACATGGTTCGGGGAAATGAGAAATGAGCAAATCGAGACTGCCTATGGATATCGGCGACCAGAACTACAGGAGATGGGTGCGCAACAACTTCCCGTCGATACGTAACTTGGTATATCTCGCATCATCTGGCAGGGCTCCGATGCCGGCTCAGGCGACAGCCGCGATGAAGACCATATTCGAGAAGGAGGCGAAGGATGTCAGGACATCTATCGACGAAGAGAAGATATTCCGGGATTTCAGCCAGCAAGGAGCTGGTTTGCTGTGCTGCAAGCCGGAAGAGCTCGCCTTCGTCACGAGCACGACGATGGGCATCAGCCTGTTTGGAAACGCGGTCAAATGGAAAAAGGGTGACAACATCGTCCTGTGCGATGTCGAATACCCATCGAACATTTTTCCCTGGGTATGGATATCAAAGAGAGAAGGGGTGGAAATCCGGAAGGTCAAGGGCAAGGGCGGCTTGATATCGATAAAGGATATCGAAAAAAAAGTGGATGACTCGACAAAGGTTCTTCCAATCAGCCTCGTACAATTCGCTTCCGGGCAAAGAATGGACATTGGACATCTATCTGAAATCTGCAGCGATCACGGCACAATGCTTTTCTTAGACGCGATCCAGGCTCTCGGCGCGGTCAAGGTAGATTTGAGGAAAAACGACATCGCGGGATTGGCTGCTGGCGGCTACAAATGGCTTTGCGGACCCATCGGCTCGGGAATCCTGCAAATTTCCGATGCGTGGAAGGACGAACTCGAACCGGCGATGATATCTTGGCTCTCGCTCGAGAAGAGCCAAAGGAAATCGCTTTGGAGCAGGATCGTGACGGGCGGTCCTCTGATAGATGACGATGTGAACGTCGTGCGAGACGCATCGGCCTTCAGCTCGTTGCCGGAATGCTTCGTCCAAATGGTCGGCCTCACCGAATCAGTCAGATTCCTCAGATCAATCGGTATAACGCAAATCGAGAAAAGGATCGGAAAGTTGAACGACTACATGTTGGAAAGATTAGACGAGAATGATTTCGAGACGATAACGCCGGCAGATTCGGGCCATCGCGCGGGAATCCTGGCATTCTATTCTAGAGAGAGAATGCCGAACAAGAAAATGGCGGACAGAATATCCAAAGAGCTAAAGAACATCAAGCTCGTCATCAGATCTGGGGCGTTCAGAAGCGCGGCGCATTTCTTCAATACAAAGGAGGACATCGACAGGGCGCTATCTGCGCTGATCGCCTGCAGGAACAGAGGGCTGTTCAGATAATTCCTTGCATTTTTTCCTCGGAAGGATGTATGCGAGCAGAGAGGCTATGATAAGCAGCGCTCCGCAGGTCAGTGCTATCCCGATATAATTGAAGTGTGAATAGACTGGCCCTAGCAGAATCGGCGAGATGGCGTACCCGGAGAATCTCGAGCTGTTGAATATCGATGATGTCGTGCCTCTCATCCTCGGTATCTCAGCCACAGCAGTCGTAAGAAGCCCGGTCCAAAGGAACGCTCCTCCGATACCGTTGAATGCAGATAATGTGAGGAACAGGTAGAAGTCTTGAACGAAAGCCGTCAGAACCACCGACGGTATTGTTATCGACATGCCGACGAGCGCTGCAAGCCTTGGAGAGCAGACATCAATGAATCTGCCCGCGATAGGCGAGAAGAATATTCCGATGAATCCTCCGATAGAAATGATCATTCCGACATCGGCAGCTGTGAAGAGGAGTGCATTGTCCGTCCTGAGATGATCGGATAGGAAGGAGATGCTGCCAATGATCGCGAAGAAGGATACTGCTCCAATAATAGATATCAGGGCGATGTTCCGATGC
>JAOUEZ010000222.1 GCA_029858465.1 Thermoplasmata archaeon
CAAGAAAAAGAACAAAGAAATTCAAGCTTACCGCGGACACGCGATTGAGAAACTGGAGCAGGAACAGGTTTGCGTTGATATCCCGGAAGAGCACGGGACGAACACATTCTACGAATGTGGTGTCTCGCTAATGGAAGAAAAAGAGGAGAAGACATAAAATTACGATGACGAACTAACCCCCCAACACAAACCCCAAAGTTGGAAGACAAAGCTAACGGCCATGCGACTTATAAGTGCAGGTGCCGGGATTCGAACCCGGGCCGTTGGCTCTCTTCCAACCCCTGAGTTTTCTCAGAGGTCCTAGATGGAAGGCCAAAATCCTAACCAGCTAGATTACACCTGCAGTATCATTATTGCCCTCAGTAATGATTGATGGTAAAATAGATTTTCTATAGTCTGAAAGACGGGTAAATGCGATATTTTATGCGACTAATGCTATATTTGCTGGCTTATCGGCTTGCCTAATAGCACTCCTATCGGACGTATTCTACATCCATTTTTTTGATGAAACTGTATTCCTCGGCCCGATATGGGCTTCCTTCGCGCTGATATACTTCGGGTACTGATTGACCAGATCTCGTCATTACATTCGTCGTCCTAGCGCCGGTCACTATCAACAGTATCTTGATTTTCCCTTCGAGCTCCTTTTCTATCGAGCATCCCCAAATGACGCGTGCATTCCTCGGCATTTTGCTACTTATCATCTCGGCTGCTTTTTCAGCTTGGCTAACAGACATGTCAGAGCCGCCCACGACTCGTATCAACGCGCCCTTTGATTCGCTCAAATCTATCCCACCAAGAAGAGGTGAATTCAACGCTTCGCCAACGGCAAATTCGACTCTATCTTCGGGATCCTTGTCATCGCTGTCCCCGATGCCTATCAGGGCAACTCCGCCCTCGTTCATTATCGTCCTGAGGTCGGAATAATCAAGGTTGACCAATCCCGGCTTCGTGATAATCTCGGTCAGTCCCTTGATGGTCTGCATCAGAACCTCGTCGGCCACGCGGAATGCCGCATCGATCGGGAGTTTAGGAACTAATTCTAGAAGCTTATCGTTTGGAATAACAATGGTCGTGTCGCAGATCCTTCTTAGCCTCTCGAGTCCCTCGAGGGCATTTTCCATCCTTATTTCTCCTTCCGCCTTGAACGGGAGCGTCACGATTCCGATGACAAGCGATCTGTAGCTCTTTGCGATCTGCGCAATGTAGTGCGAGGCACCAGTACCTGTCCCTCCGCCCATTCCGGCGGTCAGGAAGACTATGTTTGCGTCGCTGAGAAATCCTTTCAAATCGTTCTCGTTCTCTCTAGCGGCTGCTTCTCCCATTTCCGGTTGTGCGCCTGCCCCGAGTCCTTTTGTGGTTCCGCGCCCGATTAGTATCTTCCTCGGTGAGTGAATCGAAAGCAGATGCTTCGCATCGGTGTTCACCGCGCAGACCTGCGCGCCTGTCACGCCTTCCTGCACAATCCTGTTTACGGTGTTAGAACCGCCGCCACCACATCCAACAATCTTAATAGAAACATCAAGTTGCGCGGCGATTTTCGCGATCTCAGCGTCATCCGGCGTCCCGGGAGGCTTCTCATCTTTCATCGAGAGGCTGTCGCTGCTGCCTTCTTTCGGCTTTGAATCATTGCTTATCGCATCCTGTATCCATGATTTTGACATGAGTGCATCTCTCAATCATACAATCTAAGATGGCCGAGGTTATATTCTCTAGGACAATGTCGTCAATATCGGACTTGTGTTCAATGTGGGAGGAACATCGAGGTGGACACAAATGTCTGCCCGTATTGTGGCTATGATTATAAAGTTTCAATAAGAGCGAAGAAGGATTCAACTTTTTTGACCGGAGGAATTCTCCTAATTGTCACTACGAGTCTCGTAATCCTCGGCGCCTCGATATATCTCGTGTTTTGCGGGTGGTACTTTTACGACTATTTACCATTCCTCGCTCTCTACTGTTGGCTGACCATAATTCTTTTTCCAAATCTCAATTCTTGATGGTGTTTTAGCGATTATCAGAAGATATTGGACATTTGTCCTTATTGGAGCGATTCTTGGGTTAATAGCAAGCATCTTCTTGATTGCATCATTGGTTGGCATATTATCTGGCATTCTGGCGCCAATTATGACGATAATAGCTGTGATCTTCATTGCTATATCGAGGAAGGAATTCGAGAATTGAAGGACATCCATAAAGGGGTTTACGAGGGGCTTGTAGCTCCTCCCTTGTGTACCTTCCCGAGACCATTCTAGAGGAATCGGAAAAAGCCTTATCTCCT
>JAOUEZ010000040.1 GCA_029858465.1 Thermoplasmata archaeon
CGTTGCTCGGCGCATTCTATTTGGGGACCCTCGCCACACCTGCTGGTATGGATGAATTGACGCTGCTTTACGGATTCTACGGCACTGCTGTTGCGACAATGGGAATGCTTGCGACGGCGGCCTTCATACTTGCCGAGGACACCTTCGGCCCGATCACCGATAACGCAGGAGGCATCATCGAGATGTCCAAGCAGCCTGAGGACATCCGGCGGAGAACCGACAGGCTTGACGCGCTCGGAAACACAACAAAGGCTCTCACCAAGGGATATGCAATGGCGAGCGCAGGTCTCGCGGCGTTCCTGTTGTTCGGCGCGTATTTCGAGAGGGTCGCCCTCATTAAACACCTTCCGACCAGCGACATAGGCGCGGTTTTCCATGTCGATTTGGCCTACCCCGAGGTATTCGTCGGGGGTCTTATCGGCGGCGTCCTCGTGTTCATATTCTCATCTCTGGCGATTCGCGCAGTCGGCAAGGCTGCAGGAAGGATGATTGCCGAAGTAAGGAGACAATTCAAGGAGATACCCGGCCTTATGGAGGGGACTGCGAAACCGGACTATGCAAAGTGCGTCGACATTGCTACGGCAGGAGCGCTCAGGGCGATGGTGCTGCCTGGGATACTTCCAGTCATCGTTCCTTTGATACTCGGGCTTAGCGGGGCGTATCTGATCGGAGACGCATTCGGACATCCTGAGGGAGATGTCACCTACATGACCGTCGGAGCTCTATTGATGGTCGGGACAATAGTCGGCATACTAATGGCAACCATAATGAACAACGGTGGCGGAGCCTGGGACAATGCGAAGAAATACATCGAGGCGGGTCATTTCGGAGGCAAGAATTCGCCAGCCCATGCCGCCGCAGTGGTGGGGGACACCGTTGGAGATCCCTTCAAGGACACAGCGGGACCGTCCCTGCACGTGTTGATCAAGCTGCTGTCGACTATCACCCTTGTCTTCGTCAGCCTGTTCGTAATAGCCTGACGGGCAGGGAAAGCTATATAAAGGAAATAGCATGGTCAAGAGGCCGCGCTGACCTATACGATGTGAGTTCATGTATTTGCTTGAAACAAGAGAGGATGTCATCCGTATTCCGCCCATGAAGCTAGGAGAGCCCTTTAATCAGCTATCTACCGAGCTAACAAGAAAATCATTCGAGGGAAAGGTCGACCCTCAGAGCGGATACACTTTGATCGTAAGAAATGTCGATGTCATCGGAGAGGGGCGGATTGTCCACGGTGACGGCGCGGTATATCAGCGAGTGAGGTTCCAAGCATTGTTGTACAAACCGCAGCTCCATGAGGTGGTCGAAGGGACCGTATGCGAGGTCATGAAGTTCGGCGCATTCGTCCGCTTCGGGCCTCTTGACGGCCTTCTGCATATAAGCCAGATAATGGACGACAGGATAGATGTCGATCTGGAAAACCAGCGCTTCCTGGGGAAGGACACGAAGCGCGACCTCAGATTAGGCGACCCAGTCAGGGCCAGAATCGTATCGCTGAGCATCAACGAGAGGAGTCCGAGGGAGAGTAAGATCGGTCTTACGATGAGACAGCCAGGCCTTGGGAAGCTCGACTGGATAGAGGAAGATAAAAAGATAAAGAAAGAAGGCGGCAAAGAAGAGAAGAAAGAAGGAAAGAAATCGGAGAAGGAAAGGAAATGAACATCGAGAAGGCCTGCAAGCAATGTAGCATGATCACGGAGCTTGATACCTGCCCCAGCTGTGGCTCGCCGACCTCTAAAGAGTGGCAGGGATACGTAGTCATATTGGACCATACTAAATCCGAGATAGCAAAGAGAATGGGGATAAATGTCAACGGGAAGTTTGCCCTTCGTGTCCGCTGACAGGACCATCTCGCGCGACCTGACGCTCCCGGACGAGCTCAGGGCAGAGTTGGCAAGGCCCTACGGCACAGTGATTGAGGCTCATCTGTTGCCGGGATATCTCCGCGGCTGCCGTCGAATGCTGGCCGTCGGCGATATTGTAAATAAATCGCTGATCGAGATTGGCATTCAGCCGGACATAATGATATTCGACTGCAGTACTCAGCGAGGCCCGTGTGATGAAAGCACAATAAAAGTCCTGCAGAAGGTGGAAGCACAGAATATCAAGGTCGATAATCCCTCGGGCAGTCTCACCGCAAATCTCTGGAACGCTATTGTGCGCTCCTTGATATCCGGGAAGAAAACTAAGATCGAGGTTCACGGAGAGGAAGACCTTGCTTCGCTGGCATGCATCGAACTTGCTGGAGAAGGGGATTGTGTAATATATGGGATACCCGATGAGGGAATCAGCGTAATCAGGATAAATGAAGGGATAAAGACCATAGTAAGAAATATATTGATCAAGATGGCGCAAGGCCGGCGAGAGTGAAAGAGATGGAGATAGAATTCATCGAAACGAAGGAGAACAAGCTCCTCGATAGGACCGAAATAAAGTTCAAGGCGACCCACACGGGCGAGGCCACTGCATCAAGGGACGCGATTCGGGAAAAGATAGCGTCGCTTGCCCGATCCACCAAAGAAAAAGTGATTCTTGATTCAATGAACTCGAAATTCGGGTTGGGCGAGACGATAGGATATGCAAAGATCTACAGGACCATTGAGGCGGCGAAGAAGCACGAGAGAAAGCATGTGCTTATCAGGAACAAACTGATTGAGGGAGATAAGAAGACGGCCGCTCCAGCAGCGCCAAAACCTGCTCCTGCCACCCCACCCACAGAAACATCGGCGGCTCTGCCAGCAGAAACGAAAAAATGAGATTCAAACGGTGATCAAACATGGCAAAGAAGGATTATTTCAAGCTCGAAGGCGATAAAATCGTCAGAACGAAGCAGCACTGCCCGAAATGCGGTCCTGGCGTATTCCTCGCTGAACATAGTGACAGGAAATCATGTGGAAAATGCGGATACACCGAATTCACCAAGAAGAAATAATCGGACATTTTCCTCATCCAACCCCTTAACATGATACAAACGATTTTTTATCTGGTTCGCCACTTAGCTTCCAAGGGCAAGCGGGCCTGTAGTGTAGCTTGGATATCACTGGGGCCTCCGGATGTCTTGACGCAAGAGACAGCAGATAGCCCCAAACCTGGGTTCGAAAGAGTGATGAACACTCCGAAATTCCCGGCAGGCCCGCCATAGAAGACCAATGATGTGAGGCTTGAGAATGCATATTACGAAAGATGAGGAAAAAATCCTTCAAGGCGAGCTAGGAGAGACGAAGAGGAAGTCGATGGAGCTGCTGGTCGCACTCGGAGATCTCTCCGACGCTGACAGACTGATACCGATATCCTCCGCACAAGTATCCGGCGCATCCTTCAAGACTATCTCAAGAGCCGGGGTCGAATTCTTGGAGGAATTCGCGATTGATGCAAAGGTCAGCGTGAAGACGACTCTCAACCCGATTGGTATGGATCGCGACACGTGGAAGGAGCTCGGGATTCCGGCCGGGTTCGCGGTCATGCAGAAGCGGATCCTCGATGCATACGATAAGATGGGGATCGAACTGACCTGCACCTGCACCCCGTACTTCATTGGAAATAGGCCAAATCCGGGTGATACGATAGCTTGGGCGGAATCCTCTGCCGTAGTATTCGCCAATTCAGTTCTCAGGGCGAGGACGAACAAGGAAGGCGGGCCGTCGGCTCTCGCAGCCGCGATAATCGGGAAGACACCTAGATTTGGATTGCACATCGACGAGAACAGGAGGCCGACAGTAGGGATAAGAATAGAGAAAGCTCTGGCTTCAAGCGATTACACGCTTCTCGGCCATGCGATCGGGCGAAAGATCGGACAGGATGTCCCGATAATCGTCGGCATAGACCCGACGGAGGACGAGCACAAGGCCCTCGGGGCGGCTATGGCGGCTTCGGGCGCTGCCTCAATGTACCTTCATGACAGAGATGTAAATGCCTGTGAATCCTTCGAGACCATAGATGATGTGATCTCAATTGAAAGCCATGATCTCAATGAATCAAAGGATTCCCTGAGCACTGCGTCAGACGATGTCGATATTATTGCTGTCGGATGTCCCCATCTTTCGATCAAGGAAATGATCGATATGGCTCAATTCCTCAAGAACAGACACCCGTCAAATAAATGCAAAGCTTGGTTCTGCGTTTCCAGGGATGTGGCGAGACATTGCCCTGATGAGGTTCATGTTCTAAAGAAGTTCGGCAATGTGGCTTGCGACACATGCATGGTGGTCGCTCCCTTGGAGGAGATAGCGGGAACGACGGGCACGGATTCTGCAAAGGCTGCGACCTATCTTCCGACGCTGTGCAAACAGAAGGTCTGGTTCGCCAATAGAAAAAATCTGCTGGAGTTGATTTCGAAATGAAATTCCATGGCAAGGGCATTGGGCACGGGAAAGCGGAAGGAGAGATAGTCGTGACCCATAATCCGATCTCGTTCCTCGGCGGCGTTGACCCTGAGAAGGGCATGATCATCGACAAAGGATCGGACATATTCGGAAAATCTTTCGCCGGAAAAATACTCGTCTTCCCGCACGGGAAGGGGAGCACCGTCGGCTCATATGTGATATATCAGCTGAAAAAATCCGGAGCGGCCCCATCAGGTATGATTAATACAAAGGCTGAGACGATTGTCGCGACCGGTGCGATACTCGCAAACATACCGATGCTGAACAGGATACCAACGGATATCTTCCTGCAGGGGGATCATGCGAGCATCGACGCGGACAACGGGATGTTGACCATCGCGAATATCACAGAACGACCGGTCATCACCGTAATTATGAGGAATGGCGAGGATATTCTTCTCCTCAAAAGAAGTGACAAAGTCGGGACCTTCAAAGGACACTGGTCAGGAGTCTCAGGAGGCATATCCGAAGGCGAGGAGCCTGTCGATGCCGCCGTTAGAGAGATTTCCGAGGAGACATCGAAAAAGATCGATAAATCCGATTTTTCCATCGAGGGACGGATCATGTTCGCAAGGGATGACACGACACTTTGGAAGATACATCCCTATCTTCTCGATGTCGATGACAGATCGATTCAACTTGACTGGGAACATGATGAGTTCCGTTGGACAAAGCCGTCCGAGCTTCAGAATTTCAAGACGGTCCCGAAGCTCGACAGAGTCGTTGACATGCTATTAAAGGAAGAGGATCAGCCGAAGAAGAAATCCTGCCAGTAATCAGGCCGCTCTTATCACACCGTCGAACTCTCTCTCTAGGAGATTCAGCTGATGGCTTTCCAAAGTCGACGGATTGATCGCGACGACAAGGATAGACTGATGGAGAGTCACCTGGTCTCTCATTGACTGTATGAGTCGCAACACTGTGATGAAATTGTTATTCGTGATCAGATATTCGAGCCCGTCGAGCAGGACAATCGCATTGCCGCTGTCCAAGAATTGTGTTATCGTGATGCTCAATTTTTCAAGATCCTTCGGACGTATCGCGCTATCCTTGCCAACGTTGGAGAGCCAAAAAATCGGGGTCTCCCCGATTTGGAATCGCGTCCTGATCTTCGCGGGATAATTGCGCGTGACGCACAGACCTTTCATGCCTGCTCCGAGTTGCTTGAGCAAAAGGTTGTACGATGTTGCGGGCCTATCCTCCTCGATCAGGTATGTAGATGATTTCTCAAGAACCATCTCAACAGGAGGAATGATTGTCGCCTTCTCCTCGGGCTTCTCACCGGTTGGTATCTCTTTTGGAATCTCCTGGGTCATAGTCTCAAGGACTATCACCGGAGGCGCCTGAATTGGCTCGACCTGAGCCGGGACAGGTTGAGGCGCAGAAGGTTTTTGGACCTCTGTTTTCTGTTCCGGCGGAACACTGACAATAGGAGCGGGAGTCAGCTCTGGTCTGAAAGGCTGAGTTTCGACCGTCGCGTAGCCTTTTTTCAGGGCAAAATCCCGTATTTTCTGCAGGTCATTTTGATCGACACCAGAAGCGGAGATTATCTGATTATCGGATGTTCTTGAAATTGAAGATACGTCCTTGAATCCGGCACTGTGAAGCTTCATCGCCCTATCCAAGGAAAGCCCGGGTATCTGTGCGAGCTCGCCTACCTTCTCCTTCATTTTCAGATTGGCGATCCCGATGGCGATGCTCTCCTCCTCGATGTTCCACTCGACGATGTAATCCCCCTTCGGGTTGGCCAGAAAGCTCATCTTCCTCGCCCTTGTCTCCTTCGAGATGTGTGCATTCCATTGCTGCAGGTATCCTGTGAGTTTATCGCTACACCTCACCTCCATGTCGATGAATTCCTCGACATCGAGCTTCATGTCCTTTCTCATCTGTTGTACCCGTCTCACCATCTCTCTCGAATAGCCCTCAGCGAGGAGATCTTCGGTCATCTCGAAGTCGATGTAGATTATGCCGTGCGAGAACTCGACCTGCACTATGTCAGGAGGTAGCGAGCTCGAAAATGAGACCATGTTCGGAGTGATTGTGATGAGCTGTCCTTCTATACCGATGCTGTATTCTCCCTTGTCGACCCCCTCCTTGATGGTCTTTGCTGGCCTTGTCTTAAGGAGAACCGCGATCTTGCTCGACCACTGCCTGTAGACCTTTCCTATCGCGTTCGGGTTGGGAACGACCGCAAGCTCTAGCTCGTCCCATTCTTCGCCCACCGGAACAGTCTGTAGCTCCTTTGCGTTTACCTGCGATATGAGCACCTCCTTCAGAGCCTTGATGCGTTCGAATATGTCGTCCGCATCTGCCTTCACTACTATTCTCTTGAGCGGCCATCTGAGGTTCAGCTGCGAGCTCTGTCGCGCATTTGCTATCTTCTCGACCATCTCCCTTGCGAGATCCATTCCGCTCTCGATGCCCTCGTCCTTCAGAGAGTCATCGACGGATGGCCAATGCTCCATGTGTACAGTCTGGGCCGCCCCGTTGATATTTTGGTACATCTCCTCCGTTATGAACGGGGCAAATGGAGCCATCATTAGGACGGTATCGTGAAGTATCCTATGCAACACTGCGAACGCGCTTACCTTCTCGGCGCTTCCGCCCTCTATCCACATCCTGTCCCTGATAAGCCTGACATACCATCTTGACAAATCGTCAGTAATGAACTTCTCCAATGTCCTGTCCGCCTCGTGTGGCAGATACTCATCGAGTGATGCAGTAACCTTGGATTTGGTGTTCTCAAGCCGGGACAATATCCATCTGTCCTCCGGCTTCAGGATATCAAGGTATTTCTTCAGCGGATCCTTGATGGGATCATAATTATCGATGGACATGTAGAGCGATGCGAACTTGAAGACGTTCCAGAAGATGTTAAGGAATCGGTTCGCCTCCTTCGGGCCGTCCTTCTGAAAAGCCAAATCATCCCATGGAGGCACAGCTCCGAAAAGGTACCATCTCAGCGAATCCGCCCCGAACGCCTTGATCGTCTCCTTCGGATCTATCGCAGTCCCCTCGCTCTTCGACATGGGACGTCCGCTTGAGTCGAGTGCCCAGCCATGCATGAGCACGGATTTGAACGGCGATTTGTCGAAGATTATCGTCCCGAGAACAAGCTGCGAATAGAACCAGCCCCTCGTCTGGTCGTGCGCTTCTGTGATCCAATCCAGAGGCCACCATTTCTCGAAGAGCGAATTCTTCTCTGGGTAGCCGAGTGAGGACCATGAACAGGCTCCTGAGTCTATCCAGACATCGAGGACATCCGGTATGCGGTTCATAGTCCCCTGGCATTTCGGGCATTTGAAGGTCAGCTTGTCAATCCATGGCCGGTGCGGGTCCATCCCATCGATGAATCCTTCGGCCGATCGCAGCTCCTCATATCCTGAGACCACTCTGATCTCACCGCATTGGCATTCCCAGATTGGGATGGGCGTGCCCCAATATCTCTGCCTGCTAATGCACCAGTCGCGCGCATTCACTATCCAATCGCGCTCCCTGCTCGTACCTGCCCATTCCGGAAACCACTTGACAGATTCGTTAGATCTAAGGATATCATTCTTAATCGTCGGTATCTTCAGGAACCATTGGTCAGTAGTCCGATATATTATCGGGGTTTTGCATCTCCAGCAGTGTCCGTATCTATGTGTGATCGAATCTTCTTTTACAAGCAATCCGATGTCCTGTAGGTCATCTAAGATCTGTTTGCCACCCTCATTGACAGGTTTGCCTGCGTATCTCTCTCCCGCTTCTGATGTGAACATGCCCTCCTCATCGACAGGGCAGAACGCGGGAAGGCCAAACTGCTTTCCGATTTCGAAGTCCTCCGGGCCATGACCAGGCGCAATATGGACTATACCAGTATTTTCCCTTGCGACTGTGTCCGATACGACGACGGCGTGAATATATTCACCCGAAAAAGTCTTCTGAGCGGGGACGAAATCCAATAGCGGATGGCTGTATTTTTTCCCTAGGAGTTCCTTGCCGGTTATCTCGCCTACGACCGTGAAGTTGGGGAATCCCATCGCCGGGAGCGCGGAGTCCACAAGGCTTTTCATGACAATGAATATCTCTCCTGGACCTTTGCCCGTTTTGACCTCTACTTTTGCGTAGGCATCGTCAGGATGAACTGCCGCCGCGATGTTTCCCGGTATAGTCCAAGGTGTTGTGGTCCAAATGATTAGCGATTCGTCCGGATTATCAACAAGAGAAAACCTGATATAGATTGATGGATCGGTCTCATCCCAATACTCGATCTCCGCCTCGGCAAGGGCGGTCTCGCACCTCGGGCACCATGGCAGTACCCTGTGGGCCTTGGAGACAAGGTCCTTTTTGAACGCCTCGCTGAAGGTCCACCAGACTGATGATATGAACGGTCTTTCGATGGTCTGATACGGGTTGTCCCAATCGAGCCAGACGCCGAGCTGCTTGAACTCGTCCGTCATCTTGTTCATGAATTCGATAGCGAACTTCTTGCAGCTCTCTATGAATTTCTCGACGCCGTATGCCTCGATGTCTTTCTTGTTCTTTGTTCCGATGGTCTGTTCTACCCTGACCTCTATCGGGAGGCCATGCATGTCGTATCCTGGCTGATCCCAGACATTGAAACCTTGCATTCTCTTGTATCTGAGGAAAAGGTCCTTCAAGACCTTGTTCCAAGCAGTTCCCACATGCACGGAACCTGTTGTATATGGAGGGCCATCATTGAAGGAGAAGACTGGTCCGGACGCTCCGCTATCTTTCGCCTTCGCGTAGGCGCCCGTCTCCTTCCATCTGTTTTTTACCGATTCCTCGATGTCAGAGGCACGATAATCCTTAGACACTTTCTTCATAAATGACAGACCTATTTGGCCATATTACAAACACCTTTTAAAAACATGTTGTCGATAGTACATACATTGGGAAGATTACTGGAAAGGTAGTTTTTCATGCCCTTCATCCCTTTTCTATGAAAGCCACCTATCCAAGGACGAGACGGCTGCAGGAGGCTTGG
>JAOUEZ010000041.1 GCA_029858465.1 Thermoplasmata archaeon
ATATGATCCCCGATGAATGATTTCAAGGCGGCTATTGCAAGCGGCGAATCGATTTTCCCCCTCGTGCAATAGTCTTCGCACGGATGATGACAGATGCGTCCGCAGCTTGATGGCAACGGGATAGTCCTCATTATCAAGTTGTATGCCTCTTTGAACATCCCCTCCCTTATCAGGTTCACATAACCCATTGCGCTCAGACCAGCATGACATGCACTTCTGCATGGAGCGGCACCGCGGCGTTCGATGACCGCTATCCTCGGAACTGCCTGAGGGAATGGGATGTATGCCGCGGTCCTTTGCTTAAGACCGAGGTCGAATTCGCTCGGCACGCGTACCGGACACACTTTCGAACAATCATTGCAGCCAGTACATTTTATCTCATCGACGAAGCGTGCCTTCTTCAGTATCTTAGCCGTGTAATTGCCTGGCTTGCCGGAAAGTTCGGTCACCTCTGCCAACGTGATGATCTTGATATTCGGATGGCCTGCAACCGCGACAAGTTTGGGCGACAATATGCACATCGAGCAATCGTTTGTAGGGAATGTTTTGTCCAGCTGCGCCATATGGCCGCCGATACAGGGATTTTTTTCCACCAAATAGACTCTAAACCCCGATTCGGCCAAATCGAGGGATGCCTGAGAACCCGCTATGCCTCCGCCAATGACTAATACTGCGCCATGAGCGACATCTTTATCGTTCGTATCGGCTGGCAATATCTTTTCAACCATTTGCTCAATCTCGCTGATCTATGCGAATGAGGAGTATTCCGTCCGCAGCTGTAATGCCCCAATCTTCTCGAGAGTGTGGACATGCAATGTTATTAACAGTGTGAATATGCTTCCAAGGTATTTGGTAATATTTTTTAAACCGAGCTGGAAAACGGAACTTTTTAATAACAAGAGCGCACCGTTTTGATGTTTTCATCAGAGGAACGATATTTAATTGGAAATAATTTTTCAAGACGCTCATGAACACTATTTGAATGATTCTGGCCTTTGCATTTCTATTTTTACACCTTACTTGAATTTGCCTTGAAAATCCTTTATATACCAATCCGTATTCGGTCATACTGGGAAGAGCTAGATTGCACTAGTAGCATTTTGCTGCTGTCCTTTCCAGCATTTCCATAGCGTGACGATATCACGCGAATCAGGTGATAATTCACTATTGATTTGTCCCTTGAGAGCGATTCCTCTCGAAGGGAAAAAGAATTGGAAGTGAGGAGGCATAGTCTTGAGAATCCTGAAGCTGAAGAAGAAGGACCTGAAGAAGTTCCTTGAGAGCATCTCGAGCTTCGGTGAGCTCTGGGCACCTGTGAAGAAGGGCAATAGATGGGCCTTCCAGCCGACTGCGCCGGACAATATCGATCTGGATGCTGGCAGGACGATTTTACCCCTTAAGAAGTTCATGGTACCCCAGAAGTTCACGATGTTCAAGTATAACAAAGAGGGGTACACCCCGGAACTGTCGAACATCCCTAGCAGGATTGTATTCGGGGCACATCCATGCGACATTGCCGGATTGAACATCCTGGACAAGCTTTTCACGGAGAATTTCCCGGACCCTTATTACATCGAGCGAAGAAAGAAGACCGCGATTATCGGACTTTCGTGCCTGCCCGATGAGTTCTGTTTCTGCAATGAAACAGGAACTGATACCGTCGAGGAGGGCTTCGATCTCTTCCTCAGTGAGACCGGGACGGACTTCTACCTTGTCTGGATAGGGTCTTCATTGGGGGACGACCTCATGAGGATGGCCGAGAATCTCTTCAGCGAAGATATCGCCTTTGAGGATATCCAGAAATTCACCAATTGGAAGAAGGAAAGGGCGAAGAAGTTCAAGGTGAATATCGATCTCACCGGAATGCCCAGCATTTTCGAACTCAGCCTGAACAGCAAGATATGGGACAAGATCGGGGAGAGATGCCTTGCCTGCGGAAGCTGTTCGATGGTCTGCCCGACCTGCAACTGCTACGACGTCAAAGACACTGTAGAGCTTCGCGAGTGCAAGGGCGAGAGGAACCGCTGTTGGGACTCCTGCA
Organism: Thermoplasmata archaeon; assembly: GCA_029858465.1. Lineage (GTDB taxonomy): Archaea > Thermoplasmatota > Thermoplasmata > UBA10834 > DTMW01 > JAOUEZ01. The sequence goes on from JAOUEZ010000041.1 coordinate 2,042, forward strand.
CCCTGCACGAGTACTCGCTCGTCGCCGGAGGTCACAACTTCAGGGCTAACAGGTCTGACAGGTTAAGGCTCTGGTATACTCACAAGCTCGAATCGTTTATAGGTGCCTACGGCAAGCCGAGTTGTGTTGGTTGCGGGCGGTGCCTGGTGACCTGTCCTGTCGACATCAACGCGTACACTTTGGCAAAGACCCTTCGAGAAGAGGAGGTGTTCTTCAAATGATAGACAATTCGTGCATAGCCGGCGATAGGAGCAATCCGTTCCTGCCGGAAATGATGAGAATCGTCCGCAGATTTGACCTGACCAGTGATGTCAGGTTTTTCCAGGTCAGACCTACCGAGGCGTCAAGAGCTCTGACTCTATATTACAAGCCAGGGACTTTCATGATGGTCTCCAATCCGGGCGTCGGAGAGGCTCCATTATCGATATCTTCGACTCCCTCCAGACCGGGTCTGATCGAGTTCTGTGTCAGGAACGTCGGACATGTGACCAACTCTTTGTTCAGGATGAAGGAAAATGACGAGATCGGCATAAGAGGTCCGTACGGCAACGGATTTCCGATCGAGACATTGAAAGGGCGGGACCTGATCATCGTCATGGGTGGTCTTGGAGCGGCTCCGCTCAGATCGCTTCTTTTGTATGCACTGGACAACAGAGACGACTTCGGAGAGATATATTTGCTACACGGTGCAAAGAATCCTCACGAGATGCTGTTCAGAAAGGAATTCTACGACATGATGGAGCGAGATGATCTTCATTGCATGCTGTCAGTGGATAAGGATGACACCGGCAAATGGCCGGCAAAAGTCGGCCTTGTTACCAGCTTGTTCAAGGAAATCAAGCACATAGATCCTAAGACTACACACGCGGCAATTTGCGGACCCCCGGTCATGTACCGTTTTGTCCTTCAGGAATTGCTGAAGCTCAAGATTCCGAAGCATCAGATTCTCATGAACCTTGAGCGCAGGATGAAGTGCGGGGTTGGCAAGTGCGGCCATTGCGTCGTCAGAGAGGTCTACACCTGTCTGGACGGTCCAGTGTTCTCATACTGGGATGTCCTCAACATGAAGGAGTTGATATATTGAACCCCGAAGATAGGAAGACAAAGCAACTCCCGAAAGTTGGCATCTATGGACTCACTAGCTGTGCCGGGGATCAGCTCACTATCGTCAACTGCGAAGACCAGATCCTTGACATCTTCGGCAGCGCAGAGATAAGCTCGTTTCTGATGGCGAAGAGCGACAACACGGAAGGCGAGATCGATGTCGCGATCGTCGAGGGTTCGGTATCGAGCAAGGGAGACCTTGAGATGCTTGAGGACATCAGGAAGCGCTCGAAAGTCTTGATCGCTCTCGGCAACTGCGCGTGCAATGGCGGCCCTCAGGCCGCATGCGTAGCGGCAGAGGATCACAAGGAGCGGATGAAGCAGGTCTACGGGGACGTGAAGTGGAGCCTACCTGACCCAATCGACGCCAAGCCTTTGAGCGCGTATGTCAAAGTGGACATGCAGATAACCGGTTGCCCGATCGACAAGTGGGAGTTCCTGAGGGCTCTCGGACGCCTCGTGAAAGGGGACGGACCTATCCCGATTAGTTATCCCGTGTGTGTCGAATGTAAATATAACGAGAACGAGTGTCTGCTTTTCAAGAACGAGATGTGCCTCGGTCCCATTACTCTGGCAGGCTGCAACTCCGTCTGCATCAATCACAATATTCCATGCTTCGGCTGCAGAGGAGCGGTCATCGAGGCGAACGTGGCGGGCGAGGCCGAAATGCTTGTGAACATGAAGCATCCGCAATTCCCGGACAGGAAGAACTTCGACTACCAGGACGTCAAGAACAGGGCGATGATGTACGGCGGCAACACGATGGCAGAGCTGCTTGACAAGGCCAAAGTGAAGGGGGCGAAGAAATGAAGGAGATCAAGGTCGAACACCTCGCAAGAGTGGAGGGGCACGGTGCTATCACAGTCGAGGTCGACGGCAGGAAGGTCAAGGACGTCAAATTCGAGGTGCTCGAAGGTCCAAGGCTGTTCGAGACGATCACCCTCGGCAAGACCCCCGCGGAGAACCTGAGCGTCGTCCCGAGGATCTGCGCGATATGCACATTATCACACAGATATGCATCTCTGAGAGGCCTCGAGAAATGTCTGGACATCAAGATACCTGAGAAGACTCACTGGATGAGGGAACTGATGTTGGCCGGCGAGGCCATCGAGAGCCATTCATTACACGTATATCTGCTCGCCCTCCCGGATCTCCTCGGATATCCGAACGCCGTCGCAATGGTCACGAAATATGCCGATTCGGTCGTCCAAGGATTGACCTTGAAGAAATTCGGAAATTCGATAATGGAGCTCTGCTCCGCCAGGGCGACGCACGGCGAGAACCCGATCATCGGAGGCTTCGGCAAGTTCCCGACAAACGAAAAACTCTATGCGATAGCGGATCAGGCAAAGACCCTCATCCCCTATGCAGAGGGCGTGATCGACATTCTAGGGAATATGCAGTATCCGACCTTCTTTGAGAAGGAGACGGTGTTTGCCTGCTGCAATCCGCCGGACAACCAATACGGCCTGGTCTCCGACGAGATAATCCTGTCAGATGGCAAGAAATTCAGCTGCGAGGATTACACAAAGATCACGAACGAGAGGGTCGTGCCGCACAGCTTCGCGAAGAGATCTCTCTATAAGAATTCTCCTTTCTCGGTCGGCTCGCTCGCAAGGGTAAACAACCTCGGCGACAGGCTGCAGGAAAGGGCCGGAGACGCTTACGAGAAATACAAGAATGCCCGTTGGAAGAAGAACCCTGTATACAACAATCTCGCGCAGGCGATAGAGCTGCTGTACGCCCTTGAGCAGGTGCCGGTATATGTAGAGAAGCTGGTGGAGCTGAAGGACCCGCCGATTGTCAAGCCGAAAAGGCAGAGCGGGAAAGGCACGGGGGCCGTCGAGGCTCCGAGAGGCACGCTCTACCACAGCTACGAGGTCAAGGACGGCAGGATGGCCAAGGTCGACATCATAACGCCGACCGCGCAGAACTACGAGGACATCGAGAAGTATCTGCGGCTCGCGGCAGAATACATGGTATCCGAAGGAAGGAAAGACGACGATGTCAGGTTCCAGCTGGAGGTAATCGCCAGGGCCTACGATCCCTGCATCAGCTGCTCCGCACATCTTGTAAAATTAGTCAGGAAGTGAATGACAGCAAAGGATGTTCTTGAGCGGCTTGCGGAGATAGCAAACCGTAGAACGGCTTTCATCGGCCTCGGCAACAGAGACCGGGGAGATGACGCTGTGGGCCTGAGGTTCATCGACGACCTCAGGCATCTAAACCCCAATTACTTCTTTTCCGAGGAACAGGGGCTCGAATCTGTTATATTGGGAATCATAAATGATCAAGAAGTGGATGATGTTATCTTTGTCGATTCTTGCGATCTATACAGAGAACCCGGAGAATATGATTTGTTTTCTTTAGAAAGCGTTGATGAGTCGATATCTACTCACAAAGTGCCAGTTTCAATGTTGATGGCTCTGATACAGAACAAAGGAAAAAACGCTTATCTGCTCGGTATTCAGCCCAGATCGTTGGATTTAAATCAAGAGATATCTGAGGAAATCATAGATGTTCTTCATGGAATTGAAAAAATCTTTTTGAAGAATCTCAAGAAAAAGTCAAAATAAAAATCCAACAGCCGTATTCTGCTGTGCGAATATCCTTCAATCATTGTTCCTGATGTCTTCCTGCATCAATTTCTTCACAATATCATTCCTTGACACGATTCCAAGGATATCCTTCTTCACGTTAACCACTGGTATTCCTCTGAGTCTAAATCCTATCATGTATTCCAAGGCTTTTTCTATAGTGTCTTCAGGATTCAATGCAATGACTGCCTGGCGCATGACCTCCTTAACTGGCAGTTGCATAAGCTCCCGATATATTTTGAAATCACGATTCATGCTTTTTCGGAAAACTGTCATGAAATCCACTTTATTGACAACTCCTATAAGTTTGTTATTCTCAATTACGGGGACTGCATTGAAGTTGTGCTCTTCAAAAATTCTGTTGAGTCTCTCCAATGGGGCATTCGGATCTATTGAGATCACATTTCTTGTCATGAACTCACTGATTGGAATTTCTGAGATTCTCCTCGATATTTTCATTTTACCCACCTTTGTCAAAGTCAATATAATGGTGATATTTTATAATTCCTCCATTTGAAAAATCCTGCACGATTTTCAATCAACAGATTCTCGGCACTGGGTCACCCACGGGCGGCTCGACTATCCTTGTCCCTCCGACGGATGTCCTCATCGCCACCCCGCGATACTCCGAATTTGCCTCTCCGATTATCGCCGCACTTCGTCCCTCTTCTGTAGCTTTTAGAGCTTTCAGAACATCATCTGCTAGCTCGGGCACAACGGCTATCAGCGCCTTCCCCTCATTGCCAATTTCCAGAGGATCGATGCCGAGCATCTCGCATGCGGAAATCACCGCCTCGTTGAATGGAATGTGATCTTCGTCTATCACAATGCCTACTTTCGATTTTTCAGCCCATTCGTTCAACGCGTTCGCGACCCCTCCTCTTGTGGGATCCTTCATCGCCGTTATTCCGCCTATCTTCAGCGCCTTTTCTATCATCTGATTGAGAGGCTGCGCATCGCTCTTGATTTTCGTCTCGAAGCCGTAGCCTTCTCGGAATGAAAGTAGAGCTACACCGTGGTCTCCTACTGTCCCGCTCACGATTATTTTGTCCCCGGAAGCGACCGCAGAATCGTTCGGCCAGTTGTACTCATATTTTCTTCTTTTCCTAATTGCCTTGATGTTCGCATCAAGATACGGTGATCTCCTTCCGATTCCCGAGGTGTTGATGAATAATCCGTCAAGAGCGGCTTTCTCCACCACTTTTGTGTCGCCGGTTACTATGGGGACCTTTGCTCTTTTCGAGTAATCCCTCATAGATCCCAGTATCTTGTCGAGGTCATCTAGAGAAAATCCATCGGAAATAATTAGCGAACATGACAAAGCGATAGGGAGCGACCCCATCACTGATAGGTCGTTTATTGTCCCCGAAACCGCCAGCGAGCCGACATCCCCGCCGGGAAAGAATAGTGGTTTCACGACATAGCTGTCCGTCGTAAAGACTATCCCATCTATGACCGCGCTGTCGTCCAGCATTCCGAGAGGTATCTCACCGCTAGGCGTCTCAAGGTTCTGGAGGATGAACCGTCGTATGAACTCGATCATCTTCTCGCCGCCGGCTCCTTCCGCGAGAGTGATCTTCTTTTCTTTGGTCATTGTCGCTCAGACTCCGATGGGTGTATTTCTATTTTTTCTGTAACATTCTAGATTTTTCTAGGCTATTGACAGCAATCTGAATGCAATTCCTCCAACCAATATCGCGAAGCCGATCTCGAACAGAGTGATTATCATCGCCCTCTTTGTCCCTATCTCCTTGATCAGAGCGCCGATAGTCGCTATGCAGGGAATATAGAGCATCACGACAATGGTGAAAACTATCATCTGCGTGTCGGTCAGTGCAACTCCGAAATTAGTCGTGCCAGCCACCGTCGCAAGCAGCAGAAGCGTCAATTCCTTTCTCATGATCCCGAATATCAACAATATCCCGGTGAACGCAGGAAGTCCGAGCCATCCCACCGTTATCGGGGAGATGAAATCTGAGATCGCGCCGAATTGATCGAAGTACTGCAACAGGCCGAGTATGATTCCCAGTATTATCAGCAGAGGGACTGCGATATAGACGAAATCCTTGGCCCGGTGCCAGGTCTGCTTGAGGATTATCTTCAGCGAGGGAAGCCTCATAGGAGCCATCTCCATTATCAGGGCGGTCGGCTCACCTGGCAGAACGGAATAGGCTATCCTGGTCAGGACCGCGACGATGAACAGGTTGAATGCGAACAATATCGCAACCCATGCGAGGCCGACATAGGTGCCCACAAGGCCGAATATCACTATGCTCGTTGCGGCGCATGGAATAAGCGTCACGGCGAATATAGCGAGCACCCTTTCTCTTTCTGTCTCAAGGATTCTGCAGCCCATGCAGGCTGGAACATTGCACGAATATCCCAGCAGCATTGGGAAGAACGCCTTTCCGTGCAGGCCTATCCTGTGAAGCACATTGTCCATGACGAAGGCGGCCCTTGTGATGTACCCACTGTCCTCGAGCACTGCCAGAAACAGGAAGAAAGGGAAGAGATAGGGAAACACAATGGATATTACTGAGATGACTCCTCCGAGCACGCCGGTCCAGAAGAATTCGGCGATTTTCGCATCAGCAAACAAAGAATAGAATGATGTTTGCAGACCATCGAACCATGATATGAGATTGGACGCGAAGAAATCGCCTACTAGAAAAAGGGCGAGAAATGACAAGATAGCGATCATGGCAAGGGTCAGCAATCCGTATATTCTGTGTGTGAGGATGCCATGGACTTTCTCTTCAAAAGTCATGACGCTTTCTCTCGTTTTCCTGATTGAATTAGTCGCTATCGCTCCAGCCTGGGCAAACCTGTCGCTCGAGATGATCGAATCAATATTGTCTTCAAGTTGTCTTTCAAGAGAGCTTCTCAGCTCTTCGGAAATCCTGACAACGTCGTTTTGAGCAGCGGCGACCTGATTTTCTATTTCCGGCTCGGCCAATAACAATTTCTCCGCGTTCCATTCTCCGTCCTTCTCCAGCAAATCTTTCGGCATCGCATCCTTCAATCGGTCGATCGCCCTCTTGATGGGGCCGGCACGTGGCAGATTTCTAGATTTCGAATCGAACCTGCTGATCTCATCGATGCCTATTCTCAGAAGATCTGTCACGCCGATGCCCTTGAGGCCGCTCGTTGGCATCACCGGTACGCCCAGATCCTTTTCTATCTTTTTCGCATCTATTTTTATGCCCTGCTTCTCGGCGCGGTCTATCATATTCAGCGATACGATGAGCGGCAAATCAATCGTCATGAGCTCAAATGTCAGGGCGAGATTCCTCTCCAATAGATTGGAATCAACGACATTTATCACGATATCGGGTCTTTCTTCCAGCAGATATTCTCGGACATATTTGTCATCCTGGCTCTGCGTGGATATCGAATAGACACCCGGGAGGTCTATTATCTCGATCAGCCTTCCCTCGAAAAGCAGCCTGCCGGTCATGATCCCCACGGTCTTGCCGGGCCAATTCCCAATTATCTGATGAGCGCCAGTCAACTGATTGAAAATCACGCTCTTTCCGACATTGGGATTGCCTATGAGGGCAACACGAATGACATCCTCGTCAGATCCCCTCCGGAGGCTTCTTCCCGCTCTCTTGCTGGCTGGA